>QNBU01000043.1 GCA_003644215.1 Planctomycetota bacterium | reverse complement strand
TGCGGGCGGTGGGGTTCGCTTTTGAACTGGCCAGCAAGCCGTTTCGTGTTACCTGCGGACTTTTGGGGGCGCTGAGCTATGACTTTATCGATCAATTCGAGAAGCTGCCCGCCAATCGAGAGGATATTCTTGGGAATCCGGATTATGAGTTGTATTTTGCTGACACCATCTTTTTGATGGATCATAAGAACGCTAAGGGCCATATCGTCGTTAATGCGATTATTACCGATGACGACCGAGATGCGATTTACAATGAGGCCATGCAGTGCTTTGAAGATTACTTCGACACCGCCAAGGATAGCCGCCCCGCCGCGATGCGGTATCAGGGCGATCTAGCTGCGGCTGATACGGATACTTCACGGGCCGAATATACCGAAATGGTCAACACCGCCAAGCAGCATATCATTGACGGCGATGTTTTTCAGGTTGTTTTGAGCCGAACTCTTTCGGAACCCTGCCCTGCCGAGCCGCTGGATGTGTATCGAAAGCTACGGACGCTGAACCCGTCGCCGTATATGTTCTATATGAATACGCAGAACACGATACTGATGGGGGCCAGCCCGGAGCTGAACTTGCGGGTCAGCGGAACGCGGGAACGCCGTGTCGAAATTCGACCGATCGCCGGAACCAAGCCGCGCGGACGCAAAGACGGCAAGATCGACCCCGATACCGACATCCGCTATGAGGCGGAGCTGAAGCTGGATCGCAAGGAACTGGCCGAGCATATGATGCTGGTGGATCTGGCGCGGAATGATATTGCCCGCGTTTCCGAGCCGGGTAGCCGGGTTGTCGATGAGATGCTGATTACCGAGCGGTACGAGTCGGTGATGCATCTGGTGAGCAATGTTAAGGGGCGGCTGCGAAGCGGACTGGATGCGTTGAGTGCGTATCTGGCGACAATGAATATGGGAACGCTGAGCGGGGCGCCGAAGATTGAGGCGATGAAAATTATTCGTGAACTCGAAAAGAACAAACGCGGCTACTACGGCGGCGCGGTGATGTACCTGACGGTGGACGGACAGTTTGACAGTTGTATTACCATTCGCAGCTTGCAGGTTCGCAACGGGCAGGCGTTTGTTCGTGCCGGAGCGGGTATCGTCCATGACAGCGTTGCCGACAGTGAATTTGATGAAACCCAGCACAAGGCCAATTCGTGTTTGAAGGCCATTCGTATGGCCAGTGAGAGTGGAAAAGGACAATAATCATGAAAACAAAAGTTCTGTTTATCGATAATTTTGACTCGTTCACTTACAATCTGGTGGATGAGTTTGCTAAGCGAGACTGCCCGACGAAGGTCTATCGGGCCGATACGCCGCTGGATACGCTTGC
The DNA here is from genome assembly GCA_003644215.1 of Planctomycetota bacterium. Classification (GTDB taxonomy): domain Bacteria; phylum Planctomycetota; class Phycisphaerae; order Sedimentisphaerales; family Anaerohalosphaeraceae; genus 4572-13. The sequence continues at coordinate 6,553 of QNBU01000043.1, read as the reverse complement.
GGGGGTGTTTGACAAGTTTAGGCCGGACTTGCTAGTCCTGTCGCCGGGGCCGGGCAACCCGAATACGGCGGGCGTTACGCTGGAAGCGCTGGATTATTTTAAGGATAAACTGCCGATTTTTGGTGTTTGCCTTGGGCATCAATCCATTGTACAGTATTTCGGCGGCCGCGTTGACCACGCTCCGGCGGTGATGCACGGCAAGTCGTCGCGCATACTGCATAAAGGCGTTGGTGTGTTTGAGGGGTTGGAAAATCCTATGCACGCCGGAAGGTATCATAGCTTGTGTGTGTGCCAGTTGCCGGACTGCTTAGAGGAAACGGCTGAATTCGAGGGTATTGTCATGGGCATTCAGCATAATGAATTACCTGTCTATGGTATCCAGTTTCATCCGGAAAGCATTTTGACGCCAACCGGCGGAAAAGTGATTGAAAATATGCTCCGCATCGCCAAAAATCTGAAATAAAGGATGTCAAATGACCAAGATTACTGAATATATAGAGATTATTCTGGAAGGCAATGACCTGTCGTTCGAGCAGGCAAAGCAATTGCTGGATACGATTTTTGAAGGTAATGTTGCCGATGTTCAGGTTGCCGCTTTCTTAGCCGCGATGCGGGCCAAAAAGGCCTCGGTTACAGAAATCTCCGGTCTGGCCTATTCATTGCGCGAACATGCCGTTGGGGTTAAGGTCAACGCCGCCCCGCTGGTGGATACATGTGGCACTGGCGGCGCGGCCTTAAAGACATTCAATATCTCCACGGCGGCGGCTTTTGTCGCGGCGGGAGCAGGTGTTTTTGTCGCCAAGCACGGCAATAAGGGTATCACCAGCAAATGCGGTTCCGCTGATGTCCTGACAGCATTAGGCGTCAATATCGCACCGGGACCCGAGCGCGTTGCCGAGTGCATTGAAAAAGCTCACATTGGCTTTATGTTTGCACCCAAGTTTCATCCGGCGATGAAGCATGTCCAGCCCATCCGGCAGACGCTTGATTTCCGCACAGCGTTTAACATCCTCGGTCCGCTGGCAAATCCCGCTAAAGCGGACGCACAGGTTTTGGGAGTCGCGGAAGAATCGCTAATGCCGCGGATGATTGAGACACTGAAAATGCTGGATGTCAAACGCGCAATGGTTGTCCACAGCAACGGGTTGGATGAGATCAGCACAATGGGACCAACAAAAGTGCTGCATCTGGAAAATGCTAAGGTTCGCTCCGAAGAGATCGAACCGACACAATATGGCTTCCCTCTGGCAGATTTCAGCGATCTTGCCGGTGGGGATGCACAAGCCAATGCCCGGATTATTCGAAATATTCTCAGCGGTAATAAAATGGGGGCTAAAAAAGATATTGTTCTGTTCAATGCTGCCGCCGCGATCATCGTTTCCGGAATCGCAAAAGACTTTGTCGAGGGTATTGAAAAAGCGGACGAGGCGATCTGTAATGGAAACGCCTTGAATTGTTTAGATAAGCTGGTTGAGATCAGTAACTGCAAAACACCTGCACAATAAATGACCACCGTAAAAATAAAAATTTGTGGAATTACAAACCTCCAGGATGCACAGGCGGCCATCGAGATGGGAGCCGACATCCTCGGTTTTAATTTCTATCCCCCAAGCCCTCGTTATATTGAGCCGAATGAGGCGGAAAAAATCATTTGCAAACTCCCCGGATTTGTGGATATCGCGGGTGTGTTTGTTAACGCAGACAAGCTGGATATTCGGGGTCTGACAGACTCCGGTTTGCTGAATTGGGTGCAATTTCATGGCGATGAGCCATCGGGGTTCTGCAATCAGTTTAACGCATGGAATCTTCACACGATCAAAGCCATCCGGGTTCGCTCAGTGGAGGATATTGACCAGGCACAGGAATTCGAGACTTACTCTTTGCTCTTTGATGCGTTTGACCCGAATCATTACGGCGGAACCGGAAAAACATTTGACTGGTCCCTGCTCAAAAAATACTCTCGGCGTATCTTCCTTGCGGGCGGAATCAACCCGGATAATGTATCGGATGCGCTGGGGACGGATGTTTACGGACTCGATATTTGCAGTGGGATTGAATCCAAGCCCGGCAAAAAAGACCCTCTAAAAATGAAACAATTATTTGATAATATTTACAGCTTTACCGGCATTAAGGTACACAAATGAAACAAAAAGGAAGATATGGCCAATTCGGCGGCTTTTATGTGCCGGAAGTTCTCATTGGCGCTCTGGAGGATATTGAGGCGGGATTTGAGCAGTACTGCAACACCTCGCAGTTCATTGAAGAACTGGATACGCTGTCTCGCACTTACGCGGGCCGCCCCACTCCCCTCTATCATGCAAAGCGATTCAGTGAACATATGGGCTTTGAGGTTTATATCAAACGCGAAGATCTACTTCACGGCGGCGCACATAAGATCAATAATGTTCTTGGTCAGGGACTGCTCGCAAAGTACATGGGAAAAAAGAAGCTCATCGCTGAAACCGGTGCCGGACAGCACGGCTTGGCCACATCAATGGCCGGGGCATTGTTTGGAATGGAAACGAAAATTTTCATGGGGTCGGTCGATGTGGCTCGTCAAAATGTTAATGTGCATAAGATGAAGCTGTGCGGAGCGGAGGTAATATCCGTTTCCGGTGGAACCTGCACACTGAAAGACGCGATTAACGATGCTCTGCGTTACTGGACGGCGCATATCGACGATACATTTTACTTATTCGGTACCGCTGGCGGGCCGCATCCGTTCCCGATGATCGTTCGGCATTTCCAGACGCCTATCGGCATTGAATCCCGGCAGCAATGTCTGGATCAACTCGGACGGTTACCGGATAAAGTCGTTGCCTGTGTCGGCGGCGGCTCCAATGCTATCGGCATTTTCTCTGCGTTTATTGACGACCCAGTCGTTGAGTTGATCGGCGTCGAAGGCGGCGGAAAAGGCACCGACACTGACGAACATTGCGCGACGCTCGTAAAGGGTTCAGTGGGCGTCCTGCACGGGGCGCAAACTTATCTCCTGCAGGACGAAAACGGCCAAATCCACGAAACCGAGTGCATCTCCGCCGGGCTGGATTATCCCGGCGTGGGGCCCGAACACGCCTATCTGAAGGATTCTGGTCGTGCCGTCTATACAGCGGTTACCGACGAACAGGTTCTGGATGTGTTTGAATTGTTTACGCGGTCGGAAGGGATCATTCCGGCGTTGGAAAGCTCACATGCCCTTGCATGGCTGGTTTCGCAAAAAGGCAAACTTTCCAAAGACACCGTTGTCGTCGTTAATCTCTCCGGGCGGGGAGATAAAGATGTTTCAATCGTAGAACAACACCGACCTATGCTATAAGGGTATTATGGGAATCTATCAGGACTTATTTAGTGGATTAAATCGGGCGGCGCTGATTCCGTTTTTTGTGATTGGCGACCCGGATACCGAAACCAGCTTTGAGTTGGTTAAAACCGCCATTGACGCAGGAGCCGATGTGCTGGAATTGGGGATTCCATTTTCGGACCCCGTCGCGGACGGCCCGACTATTCAAAAAGCGGATATCCGCGCGATGAAGGCTGGAATGACCCCTGATAAAGCGTTGGCGTTTATCAAACGCATCACAGACTATCGCTCCATTCCTGTTGGATTGCTGGTCTATTATAACCTCATCTACCATTACGGTATCGAACGCTTTTTTTCGGCATTCAAGCAGGCCGGCGGAACCAGTGTACTCGTGGCTGATCTGAGCATTGATGACGCTGAAGAGATCGCCCCCGCCGCTGAGGCAGCGGGCCTGGAAACTGTTTTTATGGTACCGCCGAACACCTCGGACCAGCGAATCCGAAAGATTGCCGAATACACCACCGGCTTTATTTACACCGTTTCGCTTTTGGGAACCACCGGCCAGCGATCAGGACTTTCCGATCTGGTGAAACCATTGATTGGCCGCCTTAAATCACTTACAGAAAAGCCCATCTGTGTCGGGTTTGGCATCAGTACGGCCCAACACGCTAAAGACATCGCACAGGCGGGCGCCGATGGAATCATTATCGGCAGCCGGATTGTCAAGTTTATCGAGGATAATCCTGACGATACGGACAGGATGAAAAAACAACTCAAAAACTTCGTACAGGAAGTGGCAAAAAAAATTGCCCACCTTTAAGACAAAGGCGGGCAATGAGAGTACTTTGGGTATTTTTGAAAAAGAACTTAAACCTCAACTGGTTCCCGCTTATCTTCCTTGCGGAATGATTCAAGCGGTTGGGCTTCGGCGACTTTGCGATAGCCGATTGCCCTGATGACCTCCAAGACTTCAGTCCAGGTCGGAAATGGACGCTGGTTGGCGCGTTTGTATTCATCAATCGCCATGAGAAACTCAAATTGCTCCTCATTCATCTGGCCTTCTTCGGCCGCACGGCGTTCGGGCGTCCTTCGGTGTCCCGGACCACGCCGGCGATCAAAGCTGCCTCTGCGATCCACAATAGTTTGTCTTCGCTCCGTGGATTTTTGGCGTTTTTCTAAAATACCGTCTTGCTGCTGTTCGTTATTTTTTGTTTCTTCTGTCATTGGATTGATACCTAAATAAATATCGTCATTTTTGGCTTTTAGTAAAGGTCATTATCCTCTTGGGTTTCAAAGTCAGAATAGTCGAGCCGCTCGCCATCCTGATCGTCAAAAACCATATCAAAGAAATCATCACAGCTGGCCTTCTCAGAGATCAGAATATGCGCTTCATCCAGAGAGTCTTCAGGGACCATAATCGCAATATCAGAAAATCCATGTTGTGCCATTTCCGGCTGCTTCCTGATTTTGGCGATGATTTCATTGTTCTCAAGCAATTCTTGATACTGCTTTGCCAGTTCCATGTCTTCTGCAAATGCAACGGTCACAAGCTCTTTGATACCAACCGATTTACAGTTTTTGTTGCTTTCTTTACGCATTTTTCATTCTCCACAGGGCAAATCATAATTCCGCTTTGGTTTATCCGTGCTAATGTCGTCGCATTCATAGGAGGGATTAACAAAAAAGGATTCAAACAGAAGAAAAAGTGTCGAATATCTGATAGCAGGATGCCGGATTTGCAGATTTTTTCGGTTATAGGCCCTGTGAGTGCAATATTTTGAAGTTTTTTCAGATTTTTTTATTGCAAAACGCTTGTAATCTTTACACAATGCGGCTCAAAGCGATGTTTAAGCCAACGATTGGCTGATATTATTGGAACTTTAACTTTTACATGGAGGTGTCAAATGGCAAAGAAAAAAGCAAAGAAGAAAGCAACAAAGAAAAAAGCAGCACAAAAAGAAGTCCTGGTTGTCGCCAGCAAAGTCAAGGCCTATGTCAAGGGCAAAAAGATGATGACCTCGGCAGATGCCGTCGCGGCTCTCAGCGACAAGGTCTATGCTTTATTGGACGATGCAATTGCACGAACCAAAGCAAACCGCCGCAGCACAGTCAAGCCCCAGGATCTGTAACAAAGAAGCCGATGAACACGCGAAACACAGAGACGACCGCATTCCAAATCGGAAGCGGTCGTTTTTTTTCTGCGCCTCTGGAAAGTCGCTGCGAGGAGATGCATTATATATCGACACGGCGGATACAAGACACAGTATATCTTTTTGTATTTTTGGGGTTATTGAGCTATTTTTGGAAAAATTTTCATAGACATTCGCTTGTGGTGTTTCTACAATAAAGTTGTTTAAGCGTAACTTTGGATTTTTGGAGTGCGACAGGATAAATGGAATTTGACTGTTCTCAAATAGGCGATTTCTATCGGGCTGAGGTATTATAATGAAAGTTTTTATGCTCGGTTGGGAGTTCCCTCCGTTCATCAGCGGCGGATTAGGAACAGCGTGTCATGGTCTGACGAAGGCGATGAGCGGCTTGGGGGTTCAGGTTACTTTCGTGGTTCCCAAACCGGTCGAAGCTAATTCATCGACGCATGTCAAAATGCTCAGCCCGCTTCAATGTCAGGCATCAAAAATGCCTTCCGTTTCAAGATTGCGTGAGAAGCAGATAGAAACAGAGGATAAAATCACGAATGTTTCTTTTCGTCATATTCCATCAACCCTAAAGGCCTATACGACGCCTGAATACTATAAGCATAAAATTGAGGACATCCTTACTCTGCGATCTCGTCAGGCGGTCATAGAGGAAGGGATTGATCCGGCCATTGAGCAGTGGCTGCACGAAACAGATCCAGTTGCCCCGACGGAAGAACACTACGGCGGCGACATGTATTCTGAAATCCACCGCTACGCCGCCTATGCGGTGCGTCTTGCGCTTGATGAAGACTTTGACATTATCCACGCGCACGACTGGATGACCTACCCGGCGGGCATTGCTGTTGCTTCTGTTACCGGAAAACCACTGGTCATCCATGTTCATTCGACCGAATTCGATCGAAGCGGCGAGCATGTCAATCAGATGATCTATGACATTGAGCGGCGCGGAATGCATGCCGCTCAAAAAATCATCGCCGTCAGTCACCTAACCCGCAATATCATCATCAGCCGTTATGGCATCCTGGGCGAAAAGGTCGAAGTGGTCTATAATGGCGTCGAGCAGAACGGTGAAAACCGTACTCTGGCCTTTAAT
>QNBU01000042.1 GCA_003644215.1 Planctomycetota bacterium | reverse complement strand
CTCTTTGGCACAGCCACAGAGTATCACAGCCAATAACAGCGTGGGCATGGCCCACCCTACGAATACCGCCCACTCTGCATTTGAGATTTGAAATTTGAAGTTTCTCACTTAAAACCCCGTTCGTTTGAATTGCTTTTCAAGTTCTTTCATCGAAAAGGATATCGTCGTCGGCCTTCCGTGCGGACAGCGGCTGGTTCGTTGGACGATATCCTTGTCTTTGAGTAACTGGTTCATTTCCTCTTTGCTGAGGGATTGACCCGCTTTGACGGCCGCTTTGCAGGCGGCCATATCCAGCACTTCGTGTACGAGCCGTTCAGAGTCAGTATCGGCCCCTTCCTCCACCAGTTTGTCCAGTGCCTCTTTAACAAATTCGACGGGGTCGGCTTTATCGAGCAAGGCGGGAAATGTCTGTATTGCTAAGGTATTCGGGCCGAAGGGTTCCACTTCAATCCCCAATTTGACAAACAAGTCTTTTTGTGATTCGTATGCATCCAATTGGGCGTTTGTTACTTCGAAGCTGTGCGGCATCAACAATCGTTGTGAGGGCAGATTCCCCTCTCGAAGCCATCGGCACATCTGTTCGTATAGAATCCGCTCGTGCAAAGCGTGCTGGTCAACGACAACAAATCCGTCTTCGCTCTGCAAGAGGATATAACTGTTATGGACTTGAAGATACTGATTTGAATGCAGGGTTTCAAGATTTTCGGAGTTCTCGAATGTCGGCATATCCGGCAAAGCCGTCGCGGCGGATGATTGCGGCATTTGTGGCAATGATTCGCCCCGTCCGGCATTAGAGAACGAAAACTTCCGCTGATGCTGCGCCGAAGCGGGCTTGCTGAAAAAACCGGACATTGCCTGCTGGATGCGTTCTTTTCGTTGCCCTGAGCCGAATGTGGATAAATGCTCCGCTGAAAACGGCTCCGCCGACGGAGCCGTGCCGGGAACATCGAGGTTGCTGGCAAGCAGTTTATCCCGCAATACCGCCAGTACCTGCGAATGAATGAGATTGGCATTGTCAAAACGAACCTCGATCTTGGTCGGATGTACATTGACATCGTAATCTTCCGGCGGCATCTGCATAAACAAAAACACCACCGGGTACTTGTTCGGTTCGGTCAGACCCCGATAGGCCTCTTTGACGGCGTGCAGGACGAAGCGGTCGCGAATAAAGCGGCGGTTAAGAAACAGGTATTGATATTTGCCGCTGGCACGGGCGGCAACCGGTTTGGCCAATAATGCCCGAATCCGCATCCCGCGTTCGTCCCGGCTGGTCTCCAGCAAATCCTCGGCCAGCGACTGACCAAACAGAACCTGTATGCGGTCTTTAACGCCCTGCCCACTGAGCAGACGATGGACCTCACGGCCGTTGTGACGCAGTGTTAAATCCAGATCGGGGTGAGACAAGGCGATTCGCGTGAAATGCTCGATGATGTGGGTCATCTCTGTCTTAGGTGTTTTCAGGAACTTTTGGCGGGCGGGGAGTTTGTAGAAGATGTCGCGGACCTCGATGGTCGTACCGACATCGCCGCTGCACGGACGCACCTCGCTTTTGTCGCCGCAATCATTGTTGATTGTATAACCCTCGATGGCCTCCGGCGTGCGGCTGGTAATGCTTACTTTTGCCACCGAGCCGATGCTTGCCAATGCCTCGCCGCGAAAACCCATTGTACGGATCCCGGCCAAATCATCACTAACGCGAATCTTACTGGTCGCATGCGGCTCAAATACCAACGCCAAATCAGCGGAGTCCATCCCTGAGCCATTGTCGATAATGCGGATCAGTTTGCGCCCACCCTCTTCGACCTCAACGGCAATTTTAGACGCTCCGGCGTCAATGCTGTTTTCGAGCAGTTCCTTGACGACGCTGGCCGGGCGTTCGATCACCTCACCGGCAGCGATCATGTTAATCATATTGTCGTCAAGAACCGCTATTTTAGCCATGGGTCAGGTTTCAGTCTTCAGTTTTTTTACAGCAGCAAACTTTTTCCGGTTGCGTGGCACGCCATTACAGCAATAGACTTTTGCCGGTCATCTCTTTTGGTTTTTCGATGCCCATAACTTCCAGCATCGTCGGCACGACATCGGCGAGTTTGCCGCCTTCGGCCATTTTGCGTCCCTTGAAGCCCTCATCGACAACGATAAACGGAACATCTCCAACCGTGTGGGCGGTGTAGGGCATATCATGCTCAAAATCCCACATCCGCTCAAAGTTGCCATGATCGGCCAGAATCACGGCACTGCCGCCCAGTTCAAGCGTCTTATCCACGACCTTGCCCACACAGGCGTCCACCGTCTTGCACGCAACGATAGCTGCGTCGAGTACGCCGGTATGACCGACCATGTCCGGGTTGGCGAAGTTGCAAATAACCACATCGTATTTGCCGCTGTCCAACCGGGTCAGGATTTCTTCGCAAACCTCGTTGGCACTCATTTCCGGCTGCATATCATAGGTCTTGACCTTCGGCGAAGGAATAATCTGCCGGTTCTCCCCGTCAAACGGTTCTTCCCGTCCACCATTGAAGAAAAAAGTTACATGAGCGTACTTTTCCGTTTCCGCACAGCGAAATTGCGTCAGGCCAAGTTTACTGAACAACTCACCGGCAATGTTCGGCATAGCACGGTTCGGGGCAAACGCCACGGGGGCCTGAATCGAAGCGTCATATTCAGTCATACAAACGAACTGGACACTGGGGTAAACACCTCGGTCAAAACCATCAAACGGATTATCCACAAAAGCACGGGTAATCTCGCGCGGTCGGTCGCCTCGGAAGTTGAAGAAAATCACGCTGTCATCGTCTTCAACCAGTGCCAGCGGGTTACCATCGGCACCGACAATGTTCACCGGCTTAACAAACTCATCGGTTTGGTCCTTGCCATAACTGGCGGCAATCGCTTCGGATGCACTGGCGGCCTTGCCGCCGATGCCCTGTGTTAAGCAGTCATGTGCCTGTTGAACCCGCTCCCAACGGTTGTCCCGATCCATCGCGTAAAATCGCCCCGATAGCGAGGCAATTTTGCCGATGCCTATTTTGGCCATTTTCGCCTCAATCTCCTTGAGATACTTTTGCCCGCTGGTCGGCGGCGAGTCCCGCCCGTCCATAAAGGCGTGCAGATAGACTTCGCTAAGGCCCTTTTTCTTCGCCAATTCAAGCAGACCGTACAAATGGCCCAATAATGAATGAACGCCGATGTCGCTGCACAGTCCCATCAGATGCAGTTTGCTGTTATTTTTGAGGGCATAATCCATTGCGGCATTGAGTGCTTCGTTTTCAAAAAAATCACCCTCGGCAATCGCGTGTGTGATCCGCACGGAGTTCTGATAAACAACCCGTCCGGCTCCGATATTCTGGTGTCCGACCTCGCTGTTGCCCATCGTCCCATCCGGCAGTCCCACATCTTCGCCATAGGTGCGAATCAAACAATTTGGGTACTCGGCCATCAATTTCGCATCCACTGGCGGCTTGGCCTGTATTATCGAATTATAGGCATCCTCTTCGGGGCGGGGATTATAGCCCCAGCCGTCGCGGATAATCATCACACATGGCCGCGTCCTTATCGTTTCGTTCTTTTCCGACATCTATCTATAAACCTTTCCTGTGTTAAAGGGACTTTCGCTAAAGACTTTTCAGTGTAAGCAAACCACCCGACAGTGTCAATTTGTATTCAGTCAATTTGATGAGGCGCATACCAGATCGAGCTTATTGCACCCTGATTCCAGACAGTTTAGAGCCGGAAGGGGTTTATTTCTGAAATCCTTTTGACACCGACACTGATTTCGCTATAATCACGGCGGATTATGTGTGTTTTCTATACGGAGGGCGGTGATGCCTTAGGGAAATAAACCAACAGAAAGGATGTTGTATGTTTAAGAACTCTATGCCGACGATGTTGTTTGTCATTATTATTTTAGTGTCTGGAATCGTCTGTTTTTCCGGCTGTGAGCTGCCCCGACAATCGACGGTCGATCCGAATGGGCCGGTCGCGGAATATCCTGAAAGCACCGCCTCGCCGGAGGCGTTGCAGGAACGGGCGGTCGGTGCGTATGTCGATGCGATGATGCTCAATGACCTGAACGAACGGGAACAGGCGATCCGCAAACTCAATCTCGCCATCGAACTGGATTCAAAGTTTTCGCTGGCCTACTCGCTCAAGGGCGACATCCTGCAGGGGATGGAAAAATACGAAGACAGTGCCAACGCCTATGAGCAGGCCGCCATCCATGACCCATGGTCTTTCAAGGATTTCTTTAATCTCGGCAAGGTTTGTCAGGTTATCAAGCAGTGGACACGAGCGGCCAAGGCCTTCGTCTCTGCGTGCAAGCTGGACCCGCAGCACTACCGGGCCCACTTGGGTGCGGCACAATGTTATTATGAACTAAAAGCATATGACGATTCATTGACCTACGCTGAGAAGGCCAAAGAACTGGACCCCAACAGCGCTGATCCTGAGTTGCTGCTGGGCGATCTTTTCGAGGTGCGAAAGGACCATACGCAGGCGATCAACGCATACCGCCGAGCATTGGAGCTGGAAGGGAATAATCCGTCTGTCATGGTTTCGCTGGCGCGGGCCTATCTGCGATCCGGCCGGTACAGCTCCGCCAAAGAACTGCTGGCCGGTGCGATTGCAATGGATCCTGAAAACAGCATGGCCTATCAGTATCTGGGATTCGCCCAGTTGAAGCTGAAAGAGACCATCGAGGCCATTAAAAGCTATCGTCAGGCCGTTGAAGTGGATGAAAATGACTGGATGGCACGCAAAGGGCTGGGGGTCGCTTACATGCTGATGGCGATGAAGAATCAGAACGACGAAAAGATGCGGGTATTGGCTATCGAACAGTGGAACATTTCATTGCAGATCAAGCCGCAGCAACCCAAACTTTCGCAGTTAATTGACCGGTATTCCAATTAATGGGTGGGGCTATGCGGAATTCGCCGCAATCCAATGCCGATTGTTCCAATATATCCTCTTTGCCGTGGCGGACAGCAACTTTGTTGTTCTGGCCGGTCGCCATAGTCGGAGCGGCATTGGATCTGTGGTCCAAATGGGTGGTTTTTAACTGGCTCAAAGACACTCCCGAACAGCAATTCCCCCTAATCGATGGTTTTGTGCAGTTCATCCTGCGTGAAAATGACGGGGCGGCGTTTAGTATCTTTCCCGGTCAGACACTTTTTCTGGTCGGAATCTCTGCTGTAGCGCTGGTAGTTGTGATCTACATCTTTTTTTCAAGAAAGATTCGCTCCCGGCTGATGTTGTTTGCGTTGGGTTGTATGACCAGCGGGATTATCGGCAACCTATATGACCGGGCATTCAACGCCGGGCGGGTACGGGATTTTATCGATGTGTATGTCGGCTTGCACCACTGGCCAACATTCAATGTCGCCGATTCAATGCTGTGCATCGGCGTAGGCCTGCTGATTATGGCGAATTTAAGAGTACACAAAGAAATAGACAACCAATAAAATACCCGCGTGGGTACGGTCTCAAGACGGCCTGTAATTACGAAATTCGAGGCAAAAAGCACGGAAAAGACCATGAATTACTCGGACAGGATGCCTGAGTAGCTTACAGGGTTAGATTGATGAGTTGGCCGTTTTGGAGGGTTTTGGCTTCGGGGGTGTCGCTTAGATCGACCATGAAGTAGCGGCCGCCGCGGCCGCGGGGCGGATTGGTTTTTTCGATGAGTATCTGCTCGGTTATTCCGGCGCAGGACTGTCGGTATTGGTCCTGCAATTCAGCGTCCACCGCCTGAAGGGCGGATGAGCGGCGTTTGATTTCCTGTGGGCTTATTGTGCCGAAGAGTTTGGCCATTTTTTCAGCGGGGGTGTTTTTTCTGACGCTGAAGCTGAATGTATGGATTTTGGAAAAGCCGACCTGTTTGGCGATTTTTATCGTCTGCTGAAAATCTTCGTCTGTTTCGCCGGGGAAGCCGACGATAATGTCGGTGGTAATGGCGGGGCGGTCAAAGGCCTTTTTTACCTTTTCCACGACACGCAGAAAGTCGTCAATGGTGTATTGACGGGCCATTTTCTTCAGGATATTGGGTGAACCGGATTGCAGGGACAGGTGCAGGTGCGGGGCGATGTTGTCGCGAGTGTTCATAACCTCCAGCAGACGATCTGTAACATCCAGCGGTTCGAGGGAACTAAGGCGAAGACGCTCCATATTCTCTAAATCAGCGATTTTGTCCACCAGTTCGGCCAGAGAGTCCAGTTTTGCGGGATTCCATTTTTTCCTGCGGGCGGTTTTTTGGTCATAGGCGCCGAGAAAAATACCGGTCAGGATGATTTCTTTATGCCCGGCCCGAATCAGGTTTTTGGCCTCTTTCAGGACAGTTTTTACCGGCTTGTTACAAATGACCATCCGTATTTTGGGTATAATACAGTAGGTACAATAGGCGTCGCAGCCGTCCTGAACTTTCAGAAATGCGCGGGTTTGACCCGCAAATCGGGTCAGAACAGGTAGTGAATCGGCTGAAGTTGAGATGTTTTTTAGGTGTTTTTGGGCGGACGGATGTGTTAAATTAGGGTTTTTATCCTTGATTTTGGAATGGTTTCTTGGTTTACTATGGTTAGCATTGTTTAAGGAAAATGGCTGTTTTTTGGATAATTGCTCCAGAATTAGCGGAAGTGTACGCTTGTCCCTGACGATGATGTCGCTGTCGGGTGTCTTGGCTTCGTTGTCGGGGCCGGCAGGCAGACATCCGGTTACGATGACAGTGGAGCGTGGGTGTGCTTTTTGGACTTTTCGGATACTCTGTCGGCTTTTTGATGAGGCCGTGTGCGTAACGCAGCAGGTGTTGACGACGACGAGGTCCGGCTGTTGCGCAGGTTCGGCGGCGGTCAGTCCGAATTGTTCGAGAATCTGACGGATCTGCTGGCTTTCGTACTGGTTGACTTTGCAACCGAGCGTCTGGACGGCGAAAGTTTTCATCGGCGGCTATCATAGCGAAAACGGCCCTGTGGATTCAAGTAATTTTAGCGCAAAAACAATTATAATCGTATTCCAGTTACATGGGAGATTGGTATTATGGCCTCAGCAGTACGCGGTGTATGGGCGATTGACATTGGTTCGGGTGGCTTAAAAGCGCTCCAGATGCATCAGGGAGATGAAGGGCTGGAGGTAATCGACTTTGCTTATCTTGAGCATTCCCATAATTTGTCCTCCGGTGAGGTTTCGGCCGATGAGAAGGAGCAAATCATCGAAGCGACGCTCCGGGAATTTCTTGATGAAAAAGACCTGAGTAAAAGTGAAGTGGCCATTTCGGTTGCTGGTCAAAACAGCTTTGCCCGATTTATCAACCTTCCTCCCGTGGAAGCCAAAAAAATCCCTGAGGTCGTTCAGTTTGAAGCGGTTCAGCAAATCCCGTTTGATATCAATGAGGTCGAATGGGACTGGCAGTTGGTGGAAGCTGAAGACAGTCCGGACAAGCGGGTGGGGCTGTTTGCGATCAAGAATGAATTGATCGCTGAAGTGATGGATCATTTTACGAAAGAAAATTTGCGTGTAAGTTGTGTGCAGATCGCACCGATGGCGCTTTACAATTATGCCTGTTATGACATCAAAGAGATTGAGGCGTCGCCCGACAAAGCGGTGGTCATTCTGGACATCGGCGCCGAAAACACGACGCTTGTGGTCTGTGCGAGAGATACTGTCTGGCAGCGGAGTATTCGTATCGGCGGCAATACCTTTACCGAGGCGATTGCCGACGCCTTTAAGAAAAATTACGCCACGGCGGAAAAGCTCAAACGGACCGCCCCGATGAGTAAATATATGCGTCAAATTTATACCGCGATGAAATCTGTCTATACCGATCTGGGCAGCGAGATTCAGCGGAGTTTGGGGTTTTACAGCAGCAGCGCCGAAGGACGGGGTAAAACGCTCAGCAAGGTCATTGCTTTTGGCGGTGGTATGAAGTTGCAGGGTTTGTCCAAGTATCTGACACAGTCATTGGGCATACCGGTGG
>QNBU01000041.1 GCA_003644215.1 Planctomycetota bacterium | reverse complement strand
GCCGGCACAGAACCGGTCGCGATGATAATTTTATCCGCGGTAAACGAATCACTGCCGCCGGTTTCATCGGTTACATTGACTTTTCCGGGTCCGTCCAAAACGGCCTTGCCCGAATACAGCATCACATTGCGAGCGCCAAACAACCCTTTGATCCCACCGCGAAGTTTCGTCAGGACCTTGTCTTTTCGTTTCTGGATTGCGGGCCAGTCAAAGCTGACTGAGCCGTTAATGCTGACACCCAGCGAATTGGCCCCCTGCATCCGATGGAGCAATTCTGACGAAGCCAACAATGCCTTCGATGGAATGCAACCATAGTTCAGACAGGTTCCGCCGAGATGATGTTTTTCGACAATCGCCGTTTTTGCCCCCATCTGGGCGGCCTTCAATGCTGTGATATACCCGCCGGGTCCGGCGCCGATGACTGCAATCTGATAATGTTCTGTCATAATCTTATTCCTTTTTCTTAACCACGGAAACTCACGGAAATACACGGAAAACTTTTATCCTTCTTTTCCGTGTCATTCAGTGCATTCTGTGGTTTCTTTTTTTTCGTGTTCATTCGCGGTTTCCTACGAACTACCAACTATAGTAGTTGCTCCGGGGCTTGGAGAAGCTCTTTTAATGTTTTCAGGAACTGTGCGGCTACCACACCGTCAATGACCCGATGGTCCACACTGACCGTAACCGTCATCAACCGCGTCGGGCGCATCGCTCCGTTTTCGACGATCACACCTTCGCGAATCGCACCCACTGCCAAAATCGCTGACTCCGGCGGGTTAATAATCGCCGAAAACTCTTCGACGCCAAACATCCCAAGATTGGTAATGGTAAAGACGCCCTGGCCCATACCCTCCAATTTTCCGTTTCTCGCCGACTCAACAACCTCACGCGTCCGCGCCGCCAACTGCTCCAGCTTCATCCGGTCCGCACCCAGCACCACCGGCACGGTTAAGCCGTCATCAGTACCCACAGCAATGCCAATATTGGCAGCGGGATTTTCGACGATTTCGGTATCCTTATATTGGCTTCTGAAAGGCGGATACTGCCGAATCGCCTTGGCACAGGCACGCGTAACAAAATCGTTCACACTGCATTTGAAACGCTCTTTGGTTTGGCGATAGGTACTAAACAACAACCCCGCGTCAATCGTGGTTTTCGCATAAAAATGCGGAACTGTCTGTTTGGAATATGAAAGATTCTTAGCAATCGCCCGCCGCATCTTAGTCAGCGTGTGAGTTTGAATCTCTGTTGGTATCACATCTGCGTTATCGACATCGGATGACAAAACTCGTCCGCCCGGACCCGACCCGGCTCCAATTGAAGCCAGATCAACACCCTTGTCAGCAGCGGCCCTGCGAGCCGCCGGAGAGGCCTTTACGCGGCCGGAAGCACTGACAGAAGTGGGGGTCTTTTGAGCCGCGGGTGCAGCACTTTTAGCAACCGGTTTGGCTTCGGCCTTGTCAGCAGCGGGAACCGATGCGCCACCGGCGGAAGCGATATAAGCATCCACATCGACGCCCTCTTCGGCCAGATAAGCCACCGGAACCTTTACCTCGACAATATCGCCTTCACTGGAAACGATCTTCGCGATACGGCCGGCGGCATCGGCTTCAACTTCCATCGTCGCCTTATCGGTCTCAATTTCCATTATCACCTGGCCAATTTCGATAGGATCGCCCTCTTTGACTTTCCAAGAGAGAATCGTACCCTCTTCCATACTTTGACCGGCCTGCGGCATTAAAATCGGAACAACGCTATCAGGATTACCTGTAGATTTCGGAGTTTCCATAACTTCTTCTTTCTTGGGTTGTGTTGATTGGACAGATTGAACTGCGACAGCAGGTTTGGCTTTGGGCTTCGGTGAGGACTTGGCGGCGGCGACAGGCGTTTTCGACTCCAGTTTCTCAAGGACTTTTGAAATATCCGCCCCCTTTGGGCCAATAATTGCCAACGCATCGCCGGAGCGAACAAAACAGCCCACACCCGACAACACCTTCAGCAGCATACCCTCAGTGGCCGATTCAAGCTGAATCCACTCACCGGACGCCTCGATTTGAACCAAATAATCGCCGTTTTCAATAGAGTCTCCCGCGTTTTTATCCCACGCCGTTACAACCCCCTCAGATGAAAACCGCCCCTTTCCAGGGTATCTTACTATATGCATACTACTCTCCGAAAAAGCTATTTGCTGTTTATACGCTCCAAAAATACATCAAGTTGTTTCAAAAATCAAGCATATTTTTGCAATTTTATATTGCTTTTTCGTTTTTTTATGATTAGATATAATCATCGTGCCTGATTATGAACGAAAATAAGGTCGCAAAAATATGACTTCCACAATCCAGCAAAGACGCGAGGCAGTGATGAGCCATGTCTATCAGCACGGACATGTATCGGTCCGGCGGCTCGCCGAGGATCTGGCCGTTTCCGAGGCGACGGTCCGGCGGGATCTGCACGGCCTGGCCACCGAAGGACTGCTGGAACTGACACACGGCGGAGCATCTGTTGTTCACACGACAGACTACTCGTTTATCTCCAAGTCCATGCGAAATGTCAATGCCAAAAAAATAATCGCCAATCTGGCTTGTGGACTCATTTCTGACGGAGAGCAGCTTTTTCTCGACTCCGGAACGACCTGTTTTGAAATGACGGCCTTTTTGAGAAGTAAGCGAGGCCTGTCTGTTATCGTCAGCTCAGTCCGGACCGCACAAGAACTTCATTCACCCGGAGTGAGCGTTTTGCTGCTGGGGGGGCAATATCGCCCCGACCGAATGGACACCGTCGGCCCCATTGCCTTTGAAGTCCTCGAACGATTCCGGGGATACCGGGCCTTTATCGGCGTCGATGGACTGGGAACCGATTCCGGGCTGACATCAGTCGATATCGACAGTGCCAACATCTTCACTCAGGCCGCACGGAACGCCAAGGAACTCGTCCTGCTTGCTGACAGCAGTAAATTTGACAACCCCTCTTTATACAAGATATCTGATTTTGCGCCCGTTTCAACAGTCATTACTGAAAAAGAACCTTCCCCCAAATGGGTCGCGTTCCTCAAAACTCAAAATGTAAAAATACTTTATCCAAAAGAAAAATCAACCCATCCACAGGAGTAAATCAAATGCCAAAATGCCAAATCGTCAATCCCAAAGACGCCCGTAAGAGCGGACAGATTGAATTCAAACCGATTCCGGTTAACCAGTACAACAAGTCCGTCAAGGATGAGCTTAAACGCTACGGCAAAGACGACCTGGTTCGGATGCAACGAGACATGATGATCATCCGCACCTTCGAAAATATGCTCAACGAGATCAAACTCCGCGGCGCCTTTATGGGTATCGAATATATGCACAACGGCCCTGCCCATCTGTCGATTGGTCAGGAAGCCGCCGCGGTTGGACAAGCATACCACCTTGGCATTGATGATCACATCTACGGCAGCCACCGAAGCCACGGTGAGATTCTGGCCAAGAGCTTGTCCGCGATTGAAAAGCTCGATGACAAGACGCTCATGCAGGTCATGGAGAACTATTTTGGCGGCGAAT
This sequence comes from Planctomycetota bacterium, assembly GCA_003644215.1. Classification (GTDB taxonomy): domain Bacteria; phylum Planctomycetota; class Phycisphaerae; order Sedimentisphaerales; family Anaerohalosphaeraceae; genus 4572-13. The sequence continues at coordinate 4,496 of QNBU01000041.1, read as the reverse complement.
GCCTCAAAATCGTTGAAAGAGACGCCTCCGGCAGTGTCAAGGATCTGGCAACTGATTTCCTGGTTTACGGGACGCTGGCTGAGATTTTCGGCAGAGAACCCGGCCTCAACAAGGGCATGGGCGGTTCGATGCACGCGTTCTTCCCGCCGTTCGGCGTCTATCCCAATAACGCTATCGTGGGCGGATCCGGCGATGTTTCTGTGGGCGCGGCCCTCTACAAAAAGGTCAACAAAAAGCCCGGTATCGTCATCGGAAACATCGGCGACGCCTCCTCGTCCTGCGGCCCGGTCTGGGAAGGTATCTGCTTTGCCACGATGGACCAGTTCAAAACACTCTGGGACGAATCCCACCGCGGCGGACTGCCCCTGATCATCAACTTCTACAACAACTTCTACGGTATGGGCGGCCAGCCCGAAGGCGAAACGATGGGCTTTGGAATGCTGGCACGACTCGGTGCCGGGATTAACCCCGAACAAATGCACGCCGAACGCATCGATGGCTACAACCCATTGGCCGTAGCGGATGCTATTGCCCGCAAAAGAGAAATCATTGAAAAAGGCGACGGCCCCGTCCTGCTGGACACCATCACTTATCGCTACAGCGGCCACTCCCCATCAGACCAGAGCAGCTACCGCGAAAAATCTGAAATCGAAGCATGGCAGCAGCACGACCCGACCGTTCATTTTGGAAAAGAACTCGTCAAGGCCAAGATTTGCGATGATGCCAAGATTGAAGCCATCGGGAAAAACGCCGAGCAATTGATGGTCAAGGCCCTCACCAAAGCCGCAGATGTATCCGTTTCGCCTCGTGCGGACCTCTGGAAAGACAACAATCTGCTCGAACAAACAATGTATTCCAACCAAAAGATCGAATCGATGGAACCGGATCGCAAGCCCGATGTCCTGATCCCGACCATCGAAGAAAACCCCCGCACAAAAGCGTTGGCCTCTCGCAGCCGATCCGCTTATGACGAAAACGGCCAGCGGCTCAAAGACACCCGTTGTATCGGTATTCGGGACGCTCTCTTTGAGACGATCATTGACCGGTTTTACACCGATCCGACACTCGTCGCTTATGGCGAAGAAAACCGTGACTGGGGAGGTCCATTCGGCGTCTATCGCGGCCTGACCGAAGCCCTGCCGTATCATCGCCTGTTTAACTCGCCAATCGCCGAAGCCGCGATTGCCGGAACCGCAGTCGGCTACGCACTCGAAGGCGGGCGGGCCTTAATCGAACTGATGTACTGCGACTTCCTTGGCCGTGCCGGCGACGAAGTCTTTAACCAGATGTGTAAATGGCAATCCATGAGCGGCGGCCTGCTGAAGATGCCGCTGGTGATGCGGGTTTCGGTAGGCAGCAAATACGGCGCCCAGCACAGCCAGGACTGGACGGCTTTGTGTGCCCATATTCCGGGATTGAAAGTCGCCTTCCCGGCGACACCTTACGATGCCAAGGGATTGATGCAGACGGCCCTGACCGGAACTGACCCGGTGATCTTCTTTGAAAGTCAACGACTCTACGGCATGGCCGAAGAGTTCGTCGAAGGGGGTGTACCCAAGGATGCCTATGAAGTCCCGTTCGGCGAACCGGCTATCCGCAAAGAAGGCAGCGATCTGACCATCCTGACCATTGGCGCAACGCTCTACCGCGCCTTGGACGCCGCGAAAGAGCTGGAAGAAAAATACGGCCTAAGCTGCGAAATCATCGACGCTCGCTCAATGGTGCCGTTCAATTATGATAAGGTTATCGAATCGGTCAAAAAGACCCGTAAGATTCTGCTGGCCTCGGATGCCTGCGAACGCGGCAGCTTCCTGCACACCATGGCTTCGACGATTAACACGCTGGCCTTTGATGAACTGGATGCCCCGCCGGTCGTTCTCGGCGCTCGCAATTGGATCACTCCGCCGGATGAGATCGAAGCCACCTTCTTCCCGTATCCGTCCGACTTCCTGGATACGATCCACGAGCATATCCTGCCGCTGAAAGGATATGCTGCCAAGCGAAAATGTGATGGGTCTGAACTCATCCGAAGACACAAGACCGGCCTCTAAGCTGGGAACGCGGGCGGGACGCCCGCAATGAAAACAACCTAAGGAAGCCCCGAAAAGAACCCATTTTCGGGGCTTTTTTGGCGTTTTTTTGTCGCCGAACTTATCTGAAACAGCGTGTCGTTTTTCTCCTTTTTGAACCGCAAACCCAAACACATCAAGACGAATACAAACGAATTATCACCCCGGACTTAACCCAGGGTTACCCTCTGATCACCCCCTATGCCGTCCGCTGCGCGGACTCGAAGCTGGTGATCGGCCTTTTGACCCCCGCCCTTACGGACGAGGCTACAACATTTCGGCCTCTACGAGGCCTGTTCTACCGCAAATGGATACCGCGAGCGGTTATCTTTTTGGCTGCATACACTCGACAGCCAACATGGCCATTCTGGCCGTGATTGACGGGGCTGAGAAGCCGTGCCACGGCAACTGTTGTCCAATCACGGGCTGGGAAGCCCGTGCCACGGCGGTAGCGGGGGCTGGTCGCGACGAAGGATTGTTATTGTCGGCTCGGCCGTGCCGCAAGCGTAAAAGTTCAAACTTGGAGCTTGTTCACCAGCACACTAAAGTGTGAACTCTTACGGTGTGAACAGTTACTAAAAAAAAATCGTCTGCATTGACCCTGTGAGTGTGGACGATTTTAATAGCGTGGCTGTAAAGCCCTCAAAGCTCGCGCAGCGGGCGGCATATTCGGCTTTTATGTCGCCCGCTGCGCGGACTCGAAGCTGGTGATCGGCCTTTTGACCCCCGCCCTTACGGGCGGGGCTACAACATTTTGCCCTCACGGGCTTTTCATCGCCGTTACCGTCAACGGTAACAAAATAGGGAATAACCGTGATATTCGTCTAAAGGGTTGAAATTTCAAACATCCTGACTATAATAACCTGAGCATCTATCTGAAATAAATGACGGTTACGACAGTGAGATTCGGGAATATGACAACCTATCTTTTAGGCATTGACCTCGGCGGCACCAATATCAAAATTGGCTGTTTTGATACCGCTCTCAAACTTATCGGTAAAATTTCGGTCCCGACGGATGCCGAGATGGGGCCGGATTTTATTGTCGATAAATTCTATTGTGCCTCCGAAGAACTTCTAAAACAGAACGATCTCTCGCTGGCAGATGTCTGCGCCGTGGGGATCGGCTCGCCGGGTTCGGTTAATCTGACTGAGGGGGTGGTGGCAGCGGCTCCCAATCTACCCTTGTTTAAGAATGTCCCCCTCAAAGAGATGGCTTCCAGGCGACTGGGCAAACCGGCGATTCTGGAAAATGACGCCAACGCCGCCTGCTGGGCCGAACATATCATCGGTGCGGGAAAAGGATCCGACCATATGATCCTGCTGACACTGGGTACGGGTATCGGAGGAGGAATTATCACAGATGGCCGCTTAATCCACGGTCCCTCCGGCGGCGCCGCCGAGCTGGGGCATCTGATTATATACCCTGATGGGCGACTGTGCGGCTGCGGCCAAAACGGATGCGTCGAGGCCTATGCCTCAGCCAACTCGACCGCCGCCCGGGCCACCGAAACCGTTCGGGGCGGCGTCCGGTCATCACTGGAAACCCCCTTAAAAGAGCATGGGAAAATCACCTGCAAAGATGTATTTCAGCACGCAGGCCATGGGGATGCCGTGGCAAAGGAGGTCGTCGAGGGAACCGCCAAGGCCCTTGCCCTGCTCTGCGTTCAACTGGCGAATGTAACCGATCCTGAGTCGATTGTGTTCGCCGGCGGGATGATCGCTGCCGGTGATGCGCTCCTTGGTCCAATACGCCGATTTTACAAACAGACCATCGGGCATGTGTTCAATAAAGGATCTCTTGAAATCTGCTTCGCCGCATTGGGCGAAGATGCCGGGATCATCGGGGCCGCATCACTGGCACTGACTGCCTGCCGGTGAAGGCAAAAGAAGGGTTGCAGGGCGGTCGAGTGATCAACCCAAATTTTGGCTTAGTACGGAGTTCGGAGTTTAGTTTGTGGTTCGTCGTTCGGGGTTAAAATAAGGGTACCCGTTCACGGGATCAAGATTGCGTTTTGGGTCCATAAAACCGCCTGCGGCGTTGCTGTGTATGCGGCTTTTATGCCGCCCGCTGCGCGGGCTCAAGGCGAGAGAGCGAATCTTAAGCCGCCGGGCTTACGCCCGGGGCTACAATATGCCGGCCTGCGGCCTTTACTGTTACTGGCCTGCGGCATCTACTGTTACCGGCTTGCGGCCTTTACTGTTACTGACCTGCGGCCCCTGCTATGATCAAAGCAAATACACGGCCACCGCTGAAATCCACTAATCCGCCGCGGCGGACGAATAGTACTACAGCGTCTCCGAGCTATTTGAGCAGTTTAATGTTTTCCCGGAGGAGGCGGACATTTTCCTGAGCGGCCTTCTCGGGGAGAATTTGCCTGTACAAAGCCAGGGCCTCGGAGTCTCTGCCCATCAGGGCCAGCGCCGT
>QNBU01000040.1 GCA_003644215.1 Planctomycetota bacterium | reverse complement strand
GCCGGTTCTTTTCGCCGGAATGCTACTGTTCGCTTTTCACGCATCGACCCATATGGTCGCCGCTGGCGATACCTGGGTGGCAATGGCTTGCGGCAGGCATTTTTCCAATCATGGAGTCGATACAGTCGAACCGTTTAGTTTTAACTCCCACCCTGCTGGCCCCTCGGAAGAAACGCTTGAAAAACATCCCAACTGGACACATGGACTTATCAAAAAATGGCATCCCACCGGCTGGATCAACCAAAACTGGCTAACACATCTGATCTTTTACAAGCTGGCGAACTGGTTCGGCGACGGCGACAGCTACAACTATAATACGCTGGTCTATTGGAAGTTTGTGCTTTACGGCCTGGCGGTGTTCTGTGTATATGCCGCCGGTAAACTGCTGGGCGTCGGGGATATACTCGCGGCGACCGGCGCATGTTTTGCGGTGTATATCGGGCGAACTTTCTACGATATTCGGCCCGCGGGGTATTCAAATCTGCTGGCTCCGGTTCTGATTCTCCTGTTGGTTTTAACAGTGGTTAAAAACTATCGATTGATCTGGCTGGTCGTGCCGCTGATCGTTTTTTGGGCCAATGTCCACGGCGGGTATCTCTATGCCTCTATTATGCTTGTACCATTTGCAGGAATCCACCTGCTGTTGCGCCTACCTCGCCGGTGGACCCTCTGCCTGGGGTTTGTGGGCTTATGGCTGGTGCTGTACCTGCTGAGCTATAAGTTTATCGGCAATAATTATTATCTCCAGGTCCAGAAAATGCTCGGAAATGATGTCTCTGCGCCAACCCTGTTCAAAGATAAAACACTCATCATTTGAGCAATTCTGGCAGCCGTCTCAGTTGCGATGACCGTTTTGAAACATATAAAAACAGGGCCTTTTTACGCCTATCATATCGGGGCTGGCGTTATTTATTTTCTGAGCATCGCTCCCCGCTTTTTTCTAACGCAAGTCCCCCGCAACTTAACCCCCCAGTTTAAGGATATCTATTCGAGCTTTGTATTGAGTTCTCAGATGTCCGTTCTCTTTGTTTTTATTGTTGGCGGGCTGTTAATCCTAGCAATGGCTTTGAAGAAAGAGCGGTTTGTCGCCCTGCCGGCCAAAGGGATTTATCATACCATCGGTGCCGGGGTTGTGGCATTTATTGCCATGATTATTTTCAACCCGTTCCATCTGACCAATCTGACGCATACCTTTGAAATCAGTCTCAGTAAACACGCCGAGTCGTGGAGGCAGGTCAATGAGTGGAAACCGGCCTTTGATTTTATGGATAAGACCACCAGCACACCCAACCCCGTTGGCGACCAAGAGGCCTTTGGCGTCCTGTGCATTTTGATGGGAGCCGTCCTTCTGGTTTGGCTCGTCGCCTATTTCTCACGACCCCGCCCGACGCAAAGAAAGGGACGAAGACCGAGCAAGAATGAGACCCTGCCAACCGATTTTCAATGGCCAAAAATCAATCTCGCAATCATTGTCCTGTCATTTCTGACAATTTATATGGCCATTCGTTCCCGCCGATTCATTGCGATTGCCGGACTCGTCGCCTGCCCGGTCATCGCTCTGTTGATTTTCCAGGGATGGCAAATGATCACGGCACGCCGCCAGTGGAAAAAAAACGGCATCCTGAATGCGACCACTCTGTCACCAACACTGCAAAATGGACTTCGCATCGGCATTGCCTTGGCCGTCCTTGCTCTGTCAATAATTTGGGGCGATAAATACAAACGCGTTTATCTGGATCCCTGGCCGACCGATGACCGCTACAACAGTGTGTTTATGCGAATGACGGCATCGCATCTAAAGCCATTTGAAGTGTCTGAATTTATCAATGACAATCAGATCAGCGGCCGGGTCTTCAATTACTGGACCGAGGGCGGCGCCGTGGCCTTTGGGCAGACGCCGGATCCGAAAACCGGTCAAACACCTCTGAAGCTGTTCATGGACGGGCGGGCGCAGGCCGCCTATGACCACAGCATATTTCGCCTGTGGCAGACAATTCATGCCGGCGGTCCCATCGCCATGAAAGCGAAAAGGGGGAATGGGAGAATATCGCCGGAACAGATGAAAGAAGTGGGAAACTGGATCAACGACCAGCTAAACAACTATGATACCTGGGTAGTGCTGATGCCGAAACCACAAATGAACTCAACATTGATGCGTGCGCTAAAGCAGACGCCAAACTGGAAGACGGCTTATCTCGACAGCACGCAGCATCTGCTGGTCAATATCGAAACACCGCAGGGCAGGGAATTGATTGACAAGATTCTCGAAAACAAAGCGGTTTTTCCAGATGCCTACTCAAAAAACATGACAACCCTAACGGTGATTCTTGAAAACAAGAATCGTGAACGATTTAATGACCTGTATCCATTGACCAAAGCAGCATTTGATGAGTATCCATTCCCGGCGGCAGCAATAGCGATGACCCGGTTGAGCAAAATGCCGGCACTCAAGCCCCAAATTGCAGCCGACTTACAGGCCTATCTGGATGATTTTGTCCAACGACAGGACGACTACCGAAAACAGGGCGGCTATTTCCATCGATTAGCCAGTGCGGAAGTAGCCGCGGGTTTTCTCTCACGGTTCCATCCGGAAGAAAAAAAAGAACTCGAAGAACTTGCTGCAACTTTCAGAAAAAACTGGAAATCCTTAAACAGCCGTTATATCTGGTAAACTATGGACTCCCTTAAAAACCAAACAGACCCACATCCGGTAACGGCACTTAGTGTGTTTTTTCCATGCTATAATGAAAAAGAGTCCACGCGGGCATTGACAGAAAAAACGCTGTCCGTCGTGAAAGAAATTTGCAGTGATTTTGAGATCGTTCTTGTCGATGACGGCAGCACAGACGGAACGGCGGAACTGATCGATAAACTGGCCGGTGAATATCCGAATGTCCGCGCCGTCCATCATATACAGAATCAGGGATACGGAGCCGCTCTGGCGAGCGGTTTTCGGGCCGCCACAAAAGACTATGTCTTTTATACCGATGGCGACGGACAATTTAATATTGCCGAACTGCCTGCCTTGACGCCTTTGATTGCTCACTGCGATATTGTCAGTGGATACCGCATCAATCGGCAGGACGGGGTGATCCGGAAACTCAACGCTTTCTGCTGGAACCGACTGGTCTGCTTCCTGTTCGGTCTGAAACTGAGGGATATTGACTGCGCCTTTAAGCTCTATAAACGCAAGATATTTGACACGATTGAGATGCACAGCACCGGCGCGTTGATTGACACCGAAATCCTGGCCCGTGCCGTACGAAAAGGTTACACCATCACCCAGATCGGCGTCCATCATTACCCGCGAACAACTGGGCAACAGACAGGTGCAAATATAAAGGTGATTCTGCGAGCTTTTCGAGAATTATTTAAGCTGAGAAAAAACATTCTTCAAAAAGATAGTTCATGAGAGTTTACCGATCACAACAACTCATTCGACCGGACCTGCAGGCACATATCTTTTCACAGGACCTGCTGGACAATGTCCGGAAACTGAAAGGGCTTTGTCCGGCTAAAACAAAATTCTGCGCTGTTGTTAAAGCCAACGCCTATGGACACGGCATCAGCGAAACGGTCAATATTCTGATGCAGAGCAGCGTCGATGCGTTTGCGGTCGCGACGGTTTATGAAGCCATCCATATCGCTTCGCTAACCCACAAAAAGCCCATTCTAATCCTGGAACCGTTAAACCCTTCACAGTCCATCGAAGAAATCCAGCTCTGCGCCAATCACGGCTTTGACTGCATTCTTTCGTCTTTGGACTCGCTGAAATATGTCCGGCAGGCACTCAAAAAAACAACTGCCGTATTAAAAATTCACCTGAACATTGAAACCGGAATGGGGCGATGCGGGATTATGAGCGATTTGGCGGAAACACTGATGGCCGAAATCGAGGAGTGCCCAAACTTAAAACTGACCGGTATTTTTACGCATTTTGCCACCGCTGACGAAGAAGACCTTTCTTACGCTTATGAACAACAGAAAAACTTTGACAATTTTATCACGGATCATCACCTGAAGGAGCGTGGGGTCGTAATCCACGCCGCCAACAGTGCCGCAACGATTAAAATGCCACAAGCTCATTACGATATGGTCCGCTGTGGTATTTCTATGTATGGATATTATTCGCGTCGTATGAGTCATCCCCCGGTACAATTGAAACCGGTATTAAAACTTCAGGCGCCCATTACTCAAATCAAGGGACTTCCCGCGGGACACCCCGTTAGCTATGGCAGATCGTTTATTCCTCAGCGTCATACCCGGGCAGCAATCATTTCGCTGGGATATGCCGACGGCTACCGACGGTGTTTTTCCAATTGTGCCAAAATGAAAATCCACGAGCATTTTGCCCCTGTTATCGGGCGGGTGTGCATGGACCAGGTTATCCTGGATGTTACAGACATCCCCAACATTCAGCCGGGAGACATGGTTACGGTTCTGGATAATTGCCACGATTCCGAATGCTCAGCTTATGCGCTGGCGGATCTGGCTGGTACGATCTGCTATGAAATCCTGACCCTTATTCATGCCCATGTTAACCGAATTGTCCACTAACGGAAATACGATACAATGATAAGCGCCACGCAAGAAGAAACAGTAAACTTGTTTGTCTATGGTTCGCTTCGAGAACCTTCAATTTTTGAATCGGTTTGCGGTTTCAGTTTTTCCATGAAACCCTCACGAGCAAATCCGGAGAAGGTTCTTTGTGCCGAGCTGGCCATGCTGGGAGAGTATCGCCGAGTCAGTCCGGACAATGTCTATTATTACGCCGTCCCGGACAGTACATCCAAGATACAGGGCTTTGTCATATATGATGTCCCGTTGGCGGCGATGGCATTTATTGATAAATACGAAGGCAAATTCTACGAATGCGAAACAGTCAACATCAACACTGCCGGCGGACTTATCCCGGCTCAGGCCTATCTGGCTTGTCCAAGCTCAATGCAAAAGAGATTTGGGGATCGATTCCATGTAAATTTGATCCATGAACTCTGGCTTCGGAAACGCATCGAAAAATTCTTCCATCATCACACACGCCCGGGCGAAAAATCGATTGACGCCGATATTGAACGCAGAGCCCGCCGGGAACTGGTGGCCACAACAGAGCGAGATCTGGTCATCAGCCATTTGGGGCAAGACGCTGTCAGCGATTACTTTTTGGAACACGAACTAAATCGCCCCTGTCCTTCGATAAAATCGCTACAGCAGCAGAAACCGGTACAACCGTTTATTGACAATTACATCGCACTGGTTATAAAACAGGCCATCCTGAATCATTTTGAGTGGATGATCTATGACCGTTTCCGGTTTGAGCTGAACCGACTCAATCCAAGCCAGCGTTATTTCACACGCACCATCAGTCTGCTTATCGCCCTTCGGATGATCAATGCCAATCGCCAAACACTGGACCTCATTCTCAGGCAGGGATTGGAAACCATGCCGCCGGGGCATCAATTTGATTTAATCGACTATGTCAAATATGCCATCACGGTTGCCGAAAACGCCTTTGATCCACGCGTAGCCAAAAGCAATCTTCAGTGGGTTCGCAATAACTTACAGCCGGGACTGGTTCCTATGGGGGCGGAACTGGAATTGAGCAATTTAGGATTTCGTGCAATTCATAACAAAGCGGCTAATCAGGAGTCGATGTTCGATGGTTTTCGCTATTTCAACGAATTCGCACTGGATGTTCTTATGTGGAAGCTGGGGGGATATGTGGACGACCATTCCGGTTCACACGGCACTGCCAAACGCGGATTTCTGGAATTGGCTCCGGGGCGGCTTAACCTGATTGGCGAACTATCCAAACCAGCAACGGCGGACCCGTGGATATTGAGCCAGCTCATTCGCGAAACAACTGCTTTCTATCCCGTTCATCCGCACAGTCTGCATCTGACCTTTCAGCTTCGTCGAAGGCAAATCGGCAAACAAACCATACTTCCGCTGAGCTTTGTCAAATGCTTGTTCGTGTTGGGGGGAGGGACTGAAATTTCTCAATCCGGGAAACTATGGATTTCCCGTCTGGACCATGAGGAAATCGAACGCAACGAATATGGTGAGGAATTAGCGTTTGCACGCAGCGGCAAACACCGCAGCCGAATGGCAAATGATTCTCTCATTGATTCTCAGGCAAGCAAATCACCTCTGCGTACGCACCAGTACAAATTTATTCGCCTGGAACGCCGTGCTAATTATGAACCGCTCATCATGGCCCTTAAAGGCATTCAGCTATCCATCAACCCCGGAGACTATTTGAGGCCGGAACAATTGGCGGCCAGTCGCCGTCTGCGAAATGAATACGAAGAGCTGAAAGAATGGGCGGCGAATCCTGTCCCTGTCAGCCGGCGGACCAAGGGACGATTTCTTGATGCGATCTATGACGGATTGATGCATGAGGGACATCACAAACCGTATCACAAACCGCATTATATTGACTGGGCGCTGGGAGCAGTGGATCTGCAGATTCGGCTGTTCAATAAAAAGCTTGAGGAGGGAAAGCCCGAAAAGCTACCTTTCCCAATTCAGCGATAAACCCATTAAATCATCGTTTCAACCACTGAAACAAGCTCTTTGACATGGCTAATGGAAGCAGCAAGTTCGGCAGATTCTTTTTTGTTCAAATCAAGTCGGATGACTTTTTCAACACCGTTTTCGCCAAGCATGACGGGGACGCCCACGAACGCTCCGCCGACACCGTATTCACTGTCGCAGTATGCACAGCAACTCATAATACTCTTGCTGTCGTTCAAAATCGCTTCGGCCATTTTGATTGCACCGGCCGCAGGAGCATAGTAAGCGCTGGTTCCCATCAGATTGACAATCTCGATGCCGCCTTTGCGCGCTCGTTCAACATGGACATCAATTCTGTCGCGGGCCATCAGTTCCGGCAGCGGAATACCGGCCACGGAAGTGAAACGCGGCAAGGGAACCATACTATCACCGTGGCCACCCATTAAAACGCCCTGGATATCACCTATATCCACGCCCAAGTCTTCAGCAATAAAACAAGAAAAGCGAGCCGAATCCAATGCCCCGGCCATGCCCATCACACGGTTTTTATCAAACCCGCTGACCGTCGCGGCTACCTGTGTCATCACATCCAGCGGATTGCAGACAACGATAATAAAGCTGTTCGGCGAGGTTCGGACAATCTGTTCGGTTACGGTCTTAACGATACCGGCGTTCTTAGCCAGCAGGTCGTCCCGGCTCATCCCCGGTTTTCGCGGCAGCCCGCTGGTGATAATCACAATATCACTGCCGGCGGTTTTGTCCCAATCCGTCGTACCGGTCAGATTGCCAGCGGCAGCATAAACTCCTTTGGCCTGTGCCATATCCAGGGCCTTGCCTTGGGGCAAACCTTCGACAATATCCAGCAACACCACATCGCCCAATCCCTTCGATGCGGCGATGTGCGCCACTGTCGCGCCAACATTTCCCGCACCGACAACTGTAATCTTCGCTTGACTCACCGTTAACTCCTGTATCAATATGATTTACTTTTTCCCTTTGGTTTCTGCCTGCTTGTCCAGCATTCCCTTGAGCATCGTACCCATCAGGGCTTCGGTCGTACTGCCACCACCGGAAACCATCACATCCGGTGTGATCTGGATATTATCCGTAGCAACCAATTTCATAATTTCAAGCAGCGCCGCATTCTGCGGTCCGACTACCTCGGAAATCATCTTATAGGCCTGTGCCTTTGCATCGGCAACCAGACGAATCTGTTCGGCCTCCGCTTCGGCAGCGATAATCACTTTTTTCCGGTCTTCATCAGCCACCTTGACGCCATATGCAGCAGTCGCCAAGCGTTTTTCTTCCTCGGCCTCCTGGACAGTTCGCTTGAGGGCCTTTTCCTTTTCGGCCGCTCGTTGCTGTTCTTCAAAGGTAGTTTGCTCCTGAAGTGCAATCTCCCGATCCGTCAATGTTTTTAACAATGTCCCAAGCGTTTCCTCGTTGCCGACTTCACCAATACTGACCTGCAGCATGGTAATACCGTATCCGGCCAAATTCTCGGTCAGCATTTTCAGACTCTGGGCCTCCTGAATTGTTCGGTTCTGAACATAATCCAGCGCCTTGACCTTTTCCGCATTGTTTCTAAAAATCGCACGGACACGAGGTGTTACCACTTTATCAAGGATCAGATCGTCATCGCCAATCTTCGCGACAACCCGCGGCGCATTTTCCGGATCAATCCGATAGGTAACGCGCACATCCACCGGGAATGT
>QNBU01000039.1 GCA_003644215.1 Planctomycetota bacterium | reverse complement strand
GGTTGTCGCCGTCAGTCAGAATCAGCATTTTTCTTCAGCACCCATCCAAACAGAGCTTGATGTCTATATCAGCGGCCGCTGCGAAGATGTCAAAGAGTTCGTCAAGAAAAGTAAGAGCCGTTCGGACACACAACGACAGGGTGTTTTTTCGACATTATGGGTGTTTGCTTCAGGATGTTTTCACAATGCTACGACACAGTTATTTGATCTAAGCAATGCCAACATCTATTCAAATGTTAAATATGTTCTCGATAATGTCTGGCTTTGTCTGTGTGCAGTTGGCTGGGCGTTTCGTTTTCATCCGCTTTACAGCGTAATCTACTTTTCCACCGTATTTTTGATAGGTGTCTTTGTCGGCGGTGCCATCAGCCGTTGTGCTGCTTTGGAATTCGCCAAAGCTGAACGCCCCGGTCTTTTTGAGGCCGCCGGCTACGCCGCACAAAACTACCGGTCTTTTCTGACGGCTCCATTATTGCCTTTGGGATTGGTGGGGGGGTTTGCATTTGTGGTGATAGTATTGGGAATGATTGCGGCCATCCCGCGCGTTGGCGAGGTGTTGATGGTCCTGTTATTTGGATTTGTACTCTTCTTCGGTTTTCTGGTGTCGTTGCTGGTCTTAGGGACATTCGCCGGGGGGATGTTGTTATTTCCGTCGATTGCCTATGAGAAAACCACGGGTCCCGATTCAATTGGACGGGCCTTCAATTATGTCCTGCATTGCCCGATACGAATGGTTTATTATGTTCTGGTTTCAGGGGTATTGGGGACATTGTTTTATCTGGTCCTGCGACTGCTGATTTTTCTGGCCCTTCGCTTAACTTACAGTTTGCTGTTGGTGGGTATGACGATCGTCAAGCAATCTCCAAAGCTTGAGCGGATCTGGCCGGAGCCGACTCTGCTAAGCTTTCTAAATACATCCTCTTCCCCGGCGGTTTGGACCGAGTCCGCCTCCTCGGTCGTGATTTATCTGTTTATGTTAGGGGTCGTAGGAATTTTGCTGTCTTATATTGTCAGCTATTTTTTCAGTTCAGCAACGGTAATTTATGCGTTGATGCGAAAAAAAATCGATAAAATGGAAATTGAACAAATCTTTGTCCACTTTGAACGAGTGGCGAATACCGATTAAATTTGGAACATTATAGATGATGCTGATGCAATCAGATTCAAAACCGGGCAATAAAGTTCCGGCAACAGAGCAGGGAAATGTGCATCCCAAAGGAATACTCCGCTATCGTAAAACGCTCATTATTTTAGCGCATCTCGGCTGCTTTTTCGGTGCCTTGTTGTTGGCGTTTCTGTTTGCTTTTGATATGCAGATTTTGCGTAAATGGGCAATTTATCAATTCCCTATCATTCTCGCTATTGCCATTCCGGTCAAGTTGATTATATTTGCCCGGTTCAAACAGTATCATGGCTGGTGGCGGTATGTCGGCCTCGGCGATTTGTTGAACATTGCCAAGGCGTCTCTTGTCAGTACGATTATTCTGGTGGCGATATGGTATTTTTATGGAATCTATGGCAAGTACATAGTCCCTGAATCCACCGTCGGGCAGCTTAATACAACAATGAAGCAACTTGAAATTGACGCAAAAAAGGCATTAAGCCGAGATGAAGAAGTTCGGCTTGGTCGGAAACATGAAAATCTCAAAGGACTTCGGAATATTATCGAGGTTAGCCGGATCAAAGAACTCTCGAAGAAGATTGACCAGCAGCCAATCAACAGCCGCGAGCGAAAGGAACAGGAAGTCAGGGTGGCCGAGTTGCGACAGGCCCAGCGCCACATTGAAGGTGTGCTGATGCTGGATTTGTCTACGACCGTTGTGTTTCTATCCGCATTGCGGATGCTGATTCGGCTCTATCATGAAGAATTTTTCTCCGAATCGCACGGTACGGCCCGCCGATTCCTGATTGTTGGGGCGGGTAACGCCGGCGAGGCGCTGCTGCGGGAGATGCTTCGCCGCAGGGACGCCAATTACGAGGTTGTTGGCTTTGTGGATGACGACCCGGCCAAGCAGGGCATGAGCATCCACGGCATTACGGTTCTGGGGCCTGTGGAACAATTGCCAAAAATCTGCGAAAAGAGTTCAATTGACGAAATTGCCATCGCAATCCCCAGTGCCACACGAAAGCAACTGCGGCATGTCGTTCAGATATGCCAGGGGACGGCATTGCGTTTCAGCACGGTTCCTTCGCTGACCGATATTGCCTCGGGTAAATTTAGTGTTTCCCAGATGCGTCATGTGGATATTGATGACCTGTTGGGGCGCGATGTGGTTCAGTTGGATATGCAGCAACTCGAAAAGTTTCTTAAAGATAAAGTCATTTTGGTAACAGGTGCCGGCGGGTCTATTGGTTCGGAAATGTGCCGGCAGGTTTGTGCATTCGGGCCAAAGCTTTTGCTGCTTGTCGAACAGGCCGAAAATCCGTTATTTTTTATTGAAGGGGAGTTACGGAAGAGTTTCCCCGATGTTCAGATGAAAGCGGTCATTTGTGATATCGCAGAGACGGCCCGCGTGAACCAGGTTTACGAAAAACACCATCCCCAGGTGGTGATCCATGCAGCCGCTCATAAACATGTACCCCTGATGGAGGGCAATCCCGGCGAGGCAATCAAGAACAATGTCGTTGGTACGCGAAATATGGCAGATGCTGCGGACATATTCGGAGCGGATGACTTCGTGATGATCAGCACCGACAAAGCGGTTAACCCCACGAGCATTATGGGTTCGTCCAAGCGGATCGCCGAGATGTATATTCAGGACTTAAACAACACCAGCAAGACCCACTTTATGACCGTTCGGTTTGGCAATGTGTTGGGGTCGAACGGGTCGGTTATTCCGATATTCAACAAGCAAATTGTCGACGGCGGCCCGGTAACAGTAACGCATCCGGAGATGACCCGTTACTTTATGACGATCCCGGAGGCCAGTCAATTAGTACTTCAGGCCGCGATAATGGGGTCCGGCGGCGAGATATTCCTGCTGGATATGGGTGAACCGGTCAAAATCGTCGATCTGGCCCGCGAACTGATTACGCTCAGTGGTTTTCGTCCCGGCGAGGACATCGAAATCGAATTTACCGGCCTGCGTCCTGGCGAAAAACTGTTTGAAGAACTCTCTATCGAGGGTGAGGATATGATCCCCACTAAGCACCCCAAAATCGCAATATGGAAAACCATTTCCAAGGACCGGCAGACACTGAGGAGCGGCATCGGGAAGGTGATCGAAGTCGCCCATACACAGGATCGCTCCAGAATCGTAGCAACCATCAAAGAATTGATCCCCGAATTCATCGGCCAGGATTAAAGCTGAACACAAAAAATAGTCGCATAAAAAAGCCCGCATAGGTGCGGGCTTTTTGTGAATTATTCTCAGACAGGATACCTGATCTATTTTATCCCTGCGATTCGGGCTGTTGTTCCATTGGGTGGGCGTTTTGGTATTGTTCATTCATGCGGCTTGTCGTAATGTGTGTATAGACCTGGGTGGTTGACAGCGACTGGTGGCCGAGGAGTTCCTGAACGCTTCGCAGGTCGGCTCCGTTGTTGAGCATGTGCGTGGCGAAACTGTGCCGCAGCGTATGGGGGCTGATGGCGGGGTCCAGGCCGGCTTCGATAAGGTATTTGTCCATTTTCCGGCGGACACTTCGCGTGCTGAGCCGCCGTCCGTGTTTATTGGCGAACAGAACCCTCGCGTCAAAGTTCGCGTTGTTTGCCATGCGGCGGTTGCGAAACTCGATATAATTCTGGATTGCCTGCAACGCAGTGGAGCCAACAGGGCAGATGCGTTCTTTTTTGCCCTTGCCGCGGACATGGATGACTTCACTAAGGAAGTCCACATCATCCATATTCAGGGCGACCAGTTCGCTGACCCGCATTCCGGTGTTGTAAAGAACCTCGAGAATGGCCCGATCCCGCGCTCCAAGGCATGTATTGGACGGCGGGGTGTTCAGCAGGCGAACCACCTCTTCGTATTCGAGGAATTTTGGGAGTTTCTTTTCCTGTTTCGGGGTTTTGATGGAAATGACAGGGTTGCCGCTGACGCGATTTCGCTTGACGAGGAACTTGTAAAAGCTACGGAGCGTCGCGAGTTTACGGGCCGTAGTGGACTTGGAATAATGGTGTTGCCCGAGATCGGCCATATAGCGGCGGATTGTGTTGACATCAGCGGCGATAATGGCTGCGTCAATATCAACCGCTGCCTGGGTTTGTGTCGCAGTCGCTACGGCGGAAGCATTCTCCCACGGATTCGCAGACGAAGCGGTATCATCGCGGGCGGGCGATTTGTGATCTGCCAGAAAGGCCGTAAACTGTACCAAGTCCGCCCGATAGCATTTAGCGGTATGTTCTGAAAAATGTTTTTCAAATTTGAGATAACTGATAAAATCCTGTACGATTGCTGAATTATCCATAACGCATATCCCTTCAAATCAAAAGCGTCTGTCTTCGTATCATTTATTGTCTATCCGAAGTTGTCAAACGGAGTATTTAAGAACCCTGATGATAGGTGTTGACAGGGTCATTTAAGTCTTTGTATAGAATTTCATCTGCTTCACCGATGAGCGACTGCGTCAGTTTGAAGCTCAGAACTGCGGCGTCAAACCAGTCAAAGTCTGTTTGCGGGTCGGTCGCCGACACCACAAAGGCATCCAGTAGCTGTCCTTCGTTTCCTTCTTCATAACGGAAGATGAACTTCTCGGTGCCTTTGTTCAACACAAGCTGTTTTCTAACATGATCCATATTTATGCCCGCCGTTAAATTAAGGTTTCTGTTAATTTAGGGTTTTGCGTCCGTTGCGAACCCTTAACAGGACCAATTGACTTCCGTATTATCGGCCGATGGCAGAAACTTCTTAAATAAAATATCCAATAACAGGTGGTAAGCGGGGATAAACTTGTCAAGTCCCATAACAAAACTAAGACGTGCAGTGGGAAAGCCACAGGCGTCGAAAAAAATCAAACGGCTTTGTAATAAATTTTTTGGTCGATTGCCTCGCCGGTAATTTTTGACAGGGCATCGAGCTTGACGAGAGCTGGCTGGAGTTGTTCTTTTGACAATCCCAGTCCGGCGCACAGGTCATTGAGCGTGCAGGGTCTTCGTTGGAGTGTTTCGAGGATGACTTGCAGGTCGGGCTGTTTTCCGGTGGTGGCTGTATGTTTGGAAAAGTCCGTGATGACCTCAACCGACTTACCCAGCTGTGCAGCGATTTCGCAGAGGCGTTGTTCACTGACGCGGGCCGCTTGGGCATGGACAATTGGGCGAACGGATGTATTGATTTGCACCTTATCAGGGTTGATACGGCGGATTTGTTCGGCGATGTTGTCAATGGCGGCCTTGTCGGTATTGACACCCTCGCAGAAAAAGACCTCCAGCCAGAGTTGGCCTGTGTATTCGTCGCGAAAGCGGATGAGGCCCTTGGTAAATTGCTCAAAATCCAGATCGGGGTGCGGGTGGTTCATTTTTTTGAAGGTTTCCGCATCTCCGGCGTCAAGGGATGGCAATACAACGGCTGCCTTGCAGCAATCCCGCCGGACTGCTGGATCGGACAGCAGGGTGCTGTTGGTAATCACGGCAATGGGGATATCAGTTAGTTTACGGATGCCGTCGATCAGATCGCCAAGCTGTGAGTGCAGCGTCGGCTCACCGGAACCGCTGAGGGTAATGTAGTCCGCTTCCAGCCCGGCGGTGATTTTTTGCTCCAACTCGCCCAAGATACTCTCAATCGGCACATAGTCCTTCCGTCTGAGTGTTTGCGGGGCGTCTTTACCCAGTTGGCAGTAAATGCAGTTCTGCGTACAGGTTTTCAGCGGAATAATATCCACACCCAAACTGCATCCCAGACGACGGGAGGGAACCGGCCCAAACAGGTAGTGATACTTTCTCGTCGTCATAAGGCGTTGATAATGTCAAAAATGCGGTTACAGGTTTTCACAAGCGATCCCACCTGATTCAGTGGCAGCATACAGGCGGCATCGCACAGGGCCTTCGGTGGGTCGGGGTGGATTTCCATGAACAGGGCATTCGCTCCGGCGGCCACTGCCGATTGGGCCAATGTCGCTGCCAGTTCCGGTACTCCGCCGCTGGCATTGCCAAGTCCGCCGGGACGCTGGGTGCTGTGGGTTACATCGAACACGACGGGGCAATCAAGCTGCTTCATCGCCGGGATCGAGGTCATATCGTTGACCAACCGATTGTAGCCGAAAAATGTACCTCGTTCGCATAGCAGAATTTGTTTATTGCCCGTCGAGCGGACCTTATTAACACAGTTCTTCATCTCTTCGGGGCTGACAAACTGGCCCTTTTTGATGTTGACCGGCTTATTTGTCTTGCCGCAGGCGACCAGCAGGTCGGTCTGGCGACACAGAAACGCTGGTATTTGCATTGCGTCCACCACTTCGCCGATCGCAGCGGCCTGATTGGCTTCATGTACATCCGTCAGGATCGGCAGTCCTGTCTTATCCCGGATGTCGGCAAGAATTTGAAGACCTTTTTCCAGTCCCGGTCCGCGAAAGCTGTCGATGCTGGTGCGGTTGGCCTTGTCAAAGCTGGCCTTGAAGATGCATTTGACGCCGGTGGATTCCTGCAACCTGACAAGAAACTCCGCAATCTCAAAGCAAACGGCCTCGCTCTCAATCACACACGGCCCGGCGATGACAAAGAAATCACCATTGACGCCCACTTGGATATTTCCGATATTGAAAGGATTCATTGTTTTTTTTCTGTAAGGGGGTTTCAGTTTATAAGTGAAATTATACCCTCAAGGACATACAATAGAAAAGTTAATTATTGACTTTTTCCAGCGGATATCTACAATTTTGTGCAAAATTATTAAGGATATGGTACGACAAATTAGTTCTTTGGCAGTCGAGGTTTTCCCACCGCACAAATAATATCGCCGGTTTCAATCAAGCACTTCAGGGGCTGTTTCGTTCGTCTCCGGCTCAGTTTGCGCCCCTCCCAACGCCACCGCCATACGACGATTTAGCTCATACGAGTCATGCTGAACGGCCCAATCAAGTACCTTTTGGAATGTTTTGGGTTGGGCTTTCGATAACAGAACCATCGTCGTCAAACGGACGGGCCACTTGTCATGATTGAGATTTTCTGACACCTCGCCAACGATACCATCGAGGGGAACCGATAAGGACAGTAGGCAAGAAAGCGTATGAACCCGGATTTTCCAATCCTTGTCGACAAGCATCTTACGAACCGAATCCGTCAACAACGCTTGTTCAACTTGAACATGTTTAAAGTCCGCGCGGCTTAACTCGACCGCTACCTGCTCGGCGAGCAGACCCGTAAAGAGCGCCGCCGCCCGGTATTTTTGCCCCGGCTGACCTTTTGACAAAACATCCAGCCGCTGCAGCAGGAAGTCGCGTGAAAGCACAACGCCCCTGCGGCGAATTTGGGCATGGACGGGCTTAATACTTTTCATCCGGTTCTCTGATTTGCCCGACTCTGAAACAATCGGGTCTAAATAAGCTGTAAAATAAACCTGAACATCTGCCTGAGGATAGGTCATCAAAACCCTTTTGAGCCGTCCGCGGTTTAAGTCCAGAGGCACGGAAAGATGTTTACCCGGCAAAATGGGCTGCGAGGGCCGAAACCTCATCGAAAGAAGGTTGCCGATTTCAATATTCAAACTTCCTTCCAAAACCGCGTCAACGCGAAGATTTCCCTGAAGTAGCCCCCCATCCGCTATAATCAGAGTCTCATCAGAGGTGTTTTCGATTACAAGCCGGCCCGAAAAATCGGCTCCATATAAAAAATCCGAACCATTGAATAAAAGCTTCACCGAACAGCGGTCCGCCGGAGGCATAAAATCAGGAACTACCCGACTGCCATATTTGCTTTCAAGGTCTTCTCGAATCGCCCTTAATGAGGCGGGCCGGATATAGTCCGACTCATGGTCTTTCAGAAGACGAATCGCTTTTTCCGCAACGAATGAGTCCGGCGACATTTCCACCACCGCCCTCAAAGCATCCAGACCCGACTGCTTGTCGTCTTGGGTAAGTTGCACCATGGCCATCGTCAACGCCGCAATCTGATCGGTTTCTTTCAAGGGATCCGCATAGTGCTGCGCGAGATCATTCTGGCCATTTAAGGCCAGCGAATAAGCAAACATGGCCCCAACGCCCTGCCGATTGGGATCGGCGATAAATGCCTGGTTACTCCATGCAAGCGATTTTTCGGACTGCTCCAGAACAAAACTATAGAACCATGCGAGATATTCCGGATAAACCGGTTCC
>QNBU01000038.1 GCA_003644215.1 Planctomycetota bacterium | reverse complement strand
TTGTGGTTAGTAAAAGCGGCGACAAAAGTGTTGTCTGCCAGATTGACTACAAAGTTAAGCACCCGAAATATGGGAAATATATCCGCCGCCGCACGAAGCTGGGTGTTCATGATCCTCAGAATCTGGCCGCTATCGGCGATCAAGTGGAAATATCCGAATGCAGGCCGATCAGTAAGACGAAAAATTGGCGATTGGTGAAAGTATTGAAAAAAGCAGTTACTGAATAAAGGGCGAACCATTGATTCAACAAGAAACCATGTTGGAAATCGCTGACAACAGCGGCGTTAAAACAGCACAGTGTATTAAGGTGCTGGGGCGATGCGCATCCAGAAAAGGGAAATATACGCGACCGACGGCGAGTGTTGGAGATATTGTCTGTGTCGCGATTAAAAAGAATCTTCCAAACTGTCAGTTGGATAATAAGAAGGTGCATCGCTGTGTGATCGTGCGGACCAAGTATCCGATTCGTCGCCCGGACGGGAGTTATGTCCGCTTTGACAGCAATGCGGCGGTGATGATCGATGAGGACAAGAATCCGGTTGGGACACGCATCTTTGGTGCTGTCGCACGCGAGTTGCGTGAGAAGAATTTTATGAAGATTGTCTCTTTGGCCAGTGAAGTGGTATAGACGCTGTCAGAAATAGCGGAAAGAAGAACGAAAATGGCAAGACATGTCAAAAAAGGTGATACGGTGGAAATTAAGGCCGGCGTCAATAAAGGCGCCACCGGTAAGGTGATGCGGGTCATTCCGGACCGAGATCGGGTTCTGGTCGAAGGGGTCAATTTGGCACACAAGCATGTGCGGCCTACGCAGAAAAATCCTCAGGGCGGACGGATTCGGATAGAACGGCCCATCCACATGAGCAATGTTCAACCGGTCAACCCGAAAAGTTCTCGCGGTAGCCGTGTTCGTTTTGAAACGGATGCAAAGGGAAATAAGAAACGCGTTGCTGCCGACGGCACCGAGATTGGTGTGGTTACGAAGGCGGCAAAGAAATAGAGATTTGAGTCGAAAGATAAAGGTTTAGAAATGACTCGCTTAAAAGATTTATATAAAAGCAAGATTGCTTCAGAGCTTCTTCAGCAGTTTACTTATGGAAGCCCGATGGCGGTTCCGAAACTGGAAAAGATCGTTGTTTCGATGGGTGTTGGCAAGGCCGTTCAGGACAAGAAGTTTATGGACAATGCCATCAAGGATATGACGGTCATTACCGGCCAGAAACCACTGATCTGTTTGGCTAAAAGAAGTGTTTCAAATTTTAAGGTTCGCCAGGGCGACAAGACCGGCCTGAAAGTAACGCTTCGTAAAGGTCGGATGTACGAGTTTCTGGATCGGCTGATTAACCTGGCTATTCCGCGGGTGAAGGACTTTCGGGGGCTAAATCCAAAAGGATTTGACGGTCGCGGTAATTACTCGATGGGCATGGACGAGCAAAGTGCCTTTCCGGAAATCGATTCGGCCCGGATTGAAACCCAGCAGGGGATGAATATAACATTTGTAACGACGGCGAATACCGATGACGAGGCCTACGCGATGCTGAAGCTGTTCGGAATGCCTTTTAAGACGACGAAACAGGACTAATTTTTGGAGTTGGTGAATGTCAACAACGGCACTTGAAAATAAAGCTCGTAAGGAACCGAAATTCAAAAGTCGCGGTTATACGCGTTGTCAGATTTGCGGACGCGCCCGTGCGGTATATCGCAAGTTTAAGGTTTGCCGAATTTGCTTTCGTACGATGGCTAATGAAGGCAAGATTCCGGGCGTCAAAAAGGCAAGTTGGTAATCAATAAATCGAATGTTTTGAATGTGGATATAAATCGGAGCGTAGTTGAATGAGTTTAAGTGATCCCATTGCGGATATGCTGACAAGAATACGAAACGCATCACGCGTCCAGAGAGAAAGCGTGAGCGTCAAAGCAAGTAAGATTTGTCAGGGTGTGGCCCAGGTACTCAAAGATGAGGGTTATATTGTTGATTATGACCGCATCGACGACGGTAAGCAGGGCCTGATCCGTGTTGTTTTGAAGTACACCTTGGAAGGTGAACCGGTTATCGGTACGATTAGCCGCGTCAGCAAACCGGGGTGCCGTGTTTATAACGGCAAAGACGATTTGCCCCGGGTCATGGGTGGATTGGGCGTTGCGATCGTTTCGACCAGTAAGGGCGTAATGAGTGATAGAAAATGTCGGCAGGAAAATGTCGGCGGGGAACTGATTTGTACGGTGAGCTAATATGAGTCGTATAGGAAAAAAAGCAATTGTGGTGCCAAGTGGTGTGAAAGTGGAGCTAAAAGGGCGTTCTTTTAAGATTGCCGGCCCCAAGGGAACACTTGAACTGGATACGCATCCTGAGATCGATGTGAAAGTTGAGGATAATAATATCCTCGTATCGAATCCCGATGAGCAAAACCGCAGAAAAAGAGCATTGCACGGTACAGCACGGGCTTTGTTGAACAATATGGTAACCGGCGTCAGCAAGGGTTTCGAGAAGCCGATGCAGATTTTTGGAACCGGTTACAATATCAAGGAACAGGGCGGTAAGGTTGTGCTAAATGTTGGCTTCTGTCATCCGGTGGAACTGAAAGTTCCCAAGAGTGTCAAAGTTGACATCAAGGCGCCTGCGACGCGCGGCAACGATGTGCCGGCGGTGTTTACGCTTTCGGGGCCGGATAAGCAGGAATTGGGGCAGTTTGCCGCAGAGATTCGCAAAGTGCGCCCGCCGGAACCGTATCAGGGCAAGG
This sequence comes from Planctomycetota bacterium, assembly GCA_003644215.1. Classification (GTDB taxonomy): domain Bacteria; phylum Planctomycetota; class Phycisphaerae; order Sedimentisphaerales; family Anaerohalosphaeraceae; genus 4572-13. The sequence goes on along the minus strand of QNBU01000038.1, from coordinate 5,516 downwards.
GAATTCGTTATACTGATGAGCGTGTCATTCGTAAGGTGGGCAAGGCCTTAGGTGCTTAAATAAGAGGGTTTAATTTCCAAGTTGCAGCAGTGATACCGCACGGCTGCGAACAATAATAAGGATTTGGTAGCGATGCAAAAAGAAAAAATCAGAAAGGCCCGTCAGCGGCGAAATTGGCGTTCCCGACGGAAAATATTTGGAACCCCGGACCGCCCGAGGTTGGTTATTTTCCGTTCCGGTCGGCATATTTATGCCCAGGTCATTGATGACTTGGCGGGCGTTACGCTGGCTTCCTCAAGTACACGGGCTAAACTGTTGCGAGGCGATATTTCTTATGGCGGCAATAAGGACGCTGCGAAAAGTGTTGGAACAGCTATCGCCAAGCAGGCGATGGATGTTGGGATCAAAGCGGTCTGTTTCGACCGTAATGGTTACAGGTATCACGGCCGGATAAAATCGCTGGCCGACGCGGCGCGCCAGGCCGGACTGGCATTCTAAATGGGAACGAATCAAAAACGATAGAATCGGAGATAGAAGTTGGCTGAAGAAATCAGAACAGACATTCAAACCGAACAACCGCTGGAAGATACGGTCGTTAAGGTTTTCCGTAATGCCAAGGTGGTCAAAGGTGGCCGCCGTTTCAGCTTTTCCGCATTGGTGGTCGTCGGAGATCGCAACGGGACAGTTGGCTTTGGTTATGGGAAGGCGAATGAAGTGCCTCCGGCTGTTGAAAAAGCAGTTAAGGACGCCAAGAAGAATCTGCACCAGATTCCGCTTGTGGACGGTACGCTGCCGCATCCGATTATCGGCAAGTGTCGTGCGACACAGGTTACCCTGTTGCCGGCCAGTCCGGGTACGGGTGTGATCGCCGGTTCGACCACTCGCTCGATTCTGGAGTACGCGGGTGTTCGCAATGTGCTGACCAAAGTGAACGGAAGCCGTGCCGCAAAGAATGTGGTCAAAGCGGTCATGGACGGCTTAATGAAACTTCGTGATAAAGAAACCGTCGAATCTCTGCGTGGAGTAGAGATCGAAGTTGAAAAAAGGTGGTGATAACGACATGTTAAGAAATGAAATCACAGCAATTGTCGGGGCTGATCCGAAACGAAATCGCGTTGGACGCGGCAGGGGATCGGGTAGCGGAAAAACCTGCGGTCGGGGCCATAAGGGCTACGGCAGCCGTGCGGGTTCATCCACACCGCTGGCTTATGAAGGCGGCCAGATGCCGTTATTTCGAAGATTGCCTAAACGCGGATTTAATAATGCTCAATTTGCGATGCGTTATGAAGTCGTCAATGTTTCTCAACTGGATCGTCTTTTCAATGACGGGACGGAAGTGGGTCTCAACGAACTCGTATCTGCCGGTTTGGTCGATTCGTCCAGCAGCAAAGTCAAGATCCTCGGCGATGGGGAACTGACGAAAAAGCTGGATGTGTCTGCTCATAAGTTCAGTAAAAGTGCACAAGAAAAAATTTCCAGTTGCGGCGGTTCAGCAAAGGTTGTCGCCTAAGCCCTAACTAACAAGGAAGAAAAAAAATGTTTGGGACATTTGCCAATATATTTAAGGTGCCGGATCTTAGAAACAAGATTCTGTTTACGATTGCGCTATTGTGCATCTACCGGATAGGATTTCATATCCCGGTTCCTGGGTATAACGCTGAGGCGATCCAGCAGGTTTCTGGCCAGCGGGATACGGATTCACCGCTGGGCCGGGCGGCAGATTACATGCAGATGTTTACAGGCGGTACGCTTCAGCAGTCCAGTGTGTTTGGTTTGGGCATTATGCCGTATATCTCGGCGTCCATTATTTTAATGTTGCTGGGAGAAGTTCTGCCGGCCCTGAAGAAATTGCGGCAGGAAGGACAGACCGGACACAAGAAAATACAGGAGTACACCCGCTATCTGACAGTGCCGTTATGTTTGGTCCAGTCATTGATGTACACGAAGATGTTTGCCGGCGGTGAAGGATATGTCTATCCCGGTATGCAGGTTCATGCGATTGTGATGGGTGTTGTGGGGATGACCGCCGGAACGCTCTTTTTGATGTGGCTGGGTGAACAGATTGATGAATATGGTATGGGCAATGGCATCAGCTTGATTATTATGGCCGGTATCCTGTCGCGCATGCCGTGGGCGATCCAGCAAGTCTTGCAGAACACAAAGCTTAAAGTTGGTGTCGAACCGGGGCAATTTGGTATGGGGACGATTGTTTTCTTGGTCGCCGCGTTTATTTTTGTCATTGCCGGGGCTATTTTGATTACACAGGGGCAGCGACGCATCCCGATCCAGCAGGCCAAGCAGATGCGGGGCCATCGGATGTACGGCGGCGCACGACATTACCTGCCGCTGCGTGTTAATCACGGCGGTGTAATGCCGATCATCTTTGCCTCCAGTTTGATGATGTTTCCGCCAATTGTCCTACAGCAATTGCAGAAAATCCCGGCTCTGTCCGATTCGGCTGTGCTTAGCCAGATTTCCGAGGCCTTTGGGCCGACCGCGTTTACCTATAGCGTTGTTTTCGTTGTGATGATTTTCCTGTTTGCGTATTTCTGGACCACTGTTCAGTTTCAGCCCAAAGATATGGCCAAGAATTTGCGAGACCGGGGTAGTTTTATCCCGGGTCTGCGTCCCGGCCATCGTACGGCGGAATACTTAGAAACCGTAATGGTTCGCATCACTTTCTTTGGTGCTTCGTTTCTTGCAATCATTGCCGTGGTTCCCAGTTTGATTACACAGTTGCTGGGCGTGCCGTTTGCGGTTGCATCCTTTCTGGGTGGAACGGGCTTGCTGATTGTGGTGAGTGTTTCTCTGGACTTGGTTCAGCGGATCGAAGCCAACCTGATTATGCGTAATTATGAAGGTTTCGGCGACTCAAAAGTGAAGGGGGCATTCAGATGAAATTGATACTGCTTGGACCTCCCGGCGCTGGCAAAGGAACCCAATGCAAGCGAATTGTTGACAAGTACGGCATGGGCCACTTGTCCAGCGGGGACATCCTTCGTGCGGAGCGAAAAGCCAACAGCGAACTCGGCCAAAAAGCACAGAGCTATATGGACAGCGGCGCGTTGGTTCCGGATGATTTAATTATTGATATGATGATCGCCGCGATCAAAAAAGCGCCGAGTGGTTATGTTTTGGACGGTTTTCCGAGAACAGTCGTCCAGGGCGAAGGTCTTGACGCGGCATTGGAAAAGGCCGGTGAAAAGATTGATGCGATTGTCAATCTTCAGGTTCCCGACGAGCCGATTATGGATCGTATGACGGGCCGACGGAGTTGTCCGGAGTGCGGTGCGGTTTATCATGTTGTAAACTTAAAGCCGAAAGCCGATGGTCAGTGCGATGCCGGCTGTGGTGCGTTGACCCAACGGAAAGACGATACGCCGGAAGTGGTTTCTTACCGGCTCAAAACCTACCATGAGCAGACGGCGGCGGTTGTTGGCTATTATCAGGGAAAAGGCAACACCATTCTTGATATTGACGCCAATCAGGATATTGATAAGGTTACGGCGAGTGTTTTGGGAAAACTCGACGCCCTGAATGGGTGAAACGATGTCGATAACACTTCGTAGCAGAAGAGAAATAGAAATGCTTCGCACCGCCGGTTCGCTGGTCGCGAAGGTTCTTTCAAAATTAAAGGAAGATGCAAAACCGGGCGTCAGCACTGCTGAGTTGGATAAAACGGCCTTGCAAATGACGCGTGACGCCGGGGCGATCGCTTTGTTTAAGGGCGTACCGTGTCCTTATATGGACAAGCCGTTTCCCGGCGGAATTTGTGCATCCGTCAATGAGCAGTTGGTTCACGGGATTCCCTCGAAAAAGGTGATTCTCAAAGAGGGCGACATCCTCAGTGTTGACTTTGGCATCAAACTCAATGGCTATTGCGGCGATTCGGCGATGACCGTTGGAATTGGGCAGATTGCACCGGATCGGCAAAAATTGCTGGTTGTAACACAGCGGCTCTTGGATATTGCGATTGAGCAGATGGCGCCGGGTGTTAAATGGAGTTCGATTGCCGGTGCGATGGAAGAAGCAGCAAAAGAAGCTGGTTTTTCTATTGTCAAAGACTATGTGGGCCACGGTATTGGGACGGAAATGCATGAGGATCCGAAAGTACCGAACTTTGTCAGCAGAGAATTGCTTCGAGATGACATTGTGCTGACCGAAGGCATGGTTCTGGCTGTTGAACCGATGGTTAATATGGGTAAGTCCGGTGTCCGAACGCTGTCTGATGGCTGGACAGTGATAACAAAAGATAAAAAATGTTCAGCGCATTTTGAACATACGATCGCAGTGGTCAGAGATGGATGTGAAGTCCTGACAGATTAGTAATAGAATACAGAAAGAATCTTAACTACGAATGGCGAGCAAAGACGCAATTAAGTTTGAAGCGAAGGTCATCGAGGCCAAGCCCAATGCGGTATTCCGGGTGGAACTGGAAAATGGCCATCAGATTTTGGCCCATGTGTCAGGGAAAATGAGGATGCATTTTATTCGTATTCTTCCGGGCGACACCGTAACGGTTGAAATGAGTCCGTATGATCTGACCCGCGGCCGCATCGTATTGAGAAATTAGATAACCTTGAATTCTGAAGGTGTAGTCATGAAAGTTAGAAGTTCAGTGAAACGAATTTGTGAAAATTGCAAAGTCATCCGTCGCAAGGGCGTTTTGCGCGTGATTTGTTCGGCAAATCCGCGACATAAACAGCGCCAGGGTTAAGGGTGAGAATGAATAATATGTTACAAGTACAGGAGTTATTATGCCGCGTATAGTGGGTGTTGATGTTCCAAATAATAAACAGGCATGGATTGCGCTAACTTATATCCATGGTGTGGGCGTTCATCGGTCAAAGAAGATCCTTGCCGAGATTGGCATTGATATAACGCTTCGTGCGAGTAAGTTGTCCGAAGATGAGGTTAGCCGAATCGCTCAGATTATTGACCGGGATTACGAGGTTGAAGGGACGCTTCGTCGCCGTGTTTCGCAGAGCATTGTTCGCTTAAAAGATATTGCATGTTATCGAGGTGTGCGGCATCGTCGCGGAATGCCGGTTCGCGGCCAACAGACCCAGAGTAACGCCCGTACCCGTAAAGGTAAAAAGAAGACCGTCGCCGGGAAGAAGGGCGTTAAGGAACTGCGTTAATTATCTTCATGGGCCAGGTGGCATATAGACTGAAATTCTTGGGAACGAATAGAAAATGGCTAAAAGTACAAAACGAAAAGTTAGAAGAAATGTGGTGCGTGGGATTGTTCACATCAAGGCGACTTTTAATAATACGCTGGTAACGATTTCCGACACAGACGGTGCTGTTGTCTGTCAGGGGTCCGGCGGTTCTGTCGGGTTCAAAGGGTCTCGCAAAAGCACCCCCTTTGCCGCACAGAGAGCGGCGGACAAATGTGCCCGCACAGCCATGCGGTCAGGCCTTCGGGAAGTGGAAATTCGTGTCAATGGGCCGGGTTCCGGACGCGAATCTGCGATTTCAGCGATCCAGCAGGCGGGGTTGCGGATTTCTTCAAT
>QNBU01000037.1 GCA_003644215.1 Planctomycetota bacterium | reverse complement strand
TAAAGACCTCGGCGTTGAACTTGCCTATATCACACTGCATGTGGGCATCGGAACCTTTCGCCCGGTACAAACCGAAACACTGGACGAACATCCGATGCACGAAGAACGCTATGAGATCGGCACCGAAGCAGCGGATGTGATCAATAACACCGTCGATGCCGGCGGGCGGATTATCGCTGTCGGGACCACCTCGGTCCGAACGCTGGAAAGTGTCGCCAACAATCGCCATATCCAACCGGCACAGGGAAAAACTAAACTGTTCATCCAGCCCGGCTATGAGTTTAAGATCGTCGATGCGATGCTCACCAACTTCCACCTGCCCAAATCCACACTGCTGGCACTGGTCGGGGCATTCGCCGGGATGGAGACTGTTCTGGAGGCCTACCAACACGCCATCGAGCAAAAATACCGCTTCTACTCCTACGGCGACGCAATGTTCATCTATTGACTGTGAAACCATATTTGTGCGATGGGAAGCTGGGTGCATCTGTTCCGATGACTTTATCGGGCTCACTTGCGCCGCCGCGTTTTTGTCTTGGCTACATCGGCCGCTGGAGGAGGATGCCGCAGTTGCGCCAGAGTTGGGTGAAGCTGTCGCGCGGCATATGAACCAGTCCCGCCATCGGGTCGGCGACGGTAACGGTGTTTTCATTGACCGCCAGGACCGCTACGCAGTGATCTGTGGCTGGGGCATCCCGCACGACCGCCAGCAAAATCGCATCGGCGGGGAGTTGGTCAATCGAACGCATATGCAAAAAGGAGTATTCAATTCCCCCGGCTGAATAGTCTGATTTGAGTGTTTTATAGAGATCCCACGGCGATGTGCCGATCACCGGGCTGGTACGCGACTGCATGGCAAGACGGGCTTCGGTGGCTTCGATACCAAAACGATTGAGGGCTGTTACCGCTGCCGCCGGGCCGCAGGTAAACGGCTGCGTCTGTCGGCAAACACCATCGATATCGATCCGTGTCTGTGAAGCGGCCAGCTCGGACCGAATCAGGGCCGGGCCTAAAAACGGAAAGCTAATCAAGATCGCAACAAAGAAAGCCATCACAAGGCAGGTGATAAACCGGGAGACATAACTGCGAAGCTGTGTCAAGGGGGCCGTCAGGCCGAGCGTTACCGAAAAGGCCAGCAATACAAACCGCAGGCGGCTGGCGGCAATCGGACGAAGCAAGGGGAACATCTCCCACAAACTGCCCAACCGAGCCATCAAAATCAACCCCACGACGGCAAATGAAACGCCCATCGCGAAGATGCGGGCCGATGTGGACCGACCCGAGGCCCATTGTCCCAATACAATCCCCGTGACGGCGATTAGAAGAATCCCAAATATTTCAAGCCACAGCATCATTATCTCCCTTGCCGTTTGCCGATATCCAAAAAACCGAAACCACTCAAAATCTCGGAGGGGCTAAAAATAAATATCGGAAATCCCGGCAACGCATTTTCATCACCCCATTTGTCTTTATCGTATCACAAATGACCCTCCGCCGCAAGCGATTGTAGCCAGTGGGGCAAAGGCCAAACGGGATTTCCTCAATAGCTCACTGTAACAGGTATGTCAAAGATGTTTTTATCGGACAACGATGAAATAAAATACAAGATACCGAACATATTTTTTCCGGTTGGACGCACTATTTGATGGATACTTCTTCAAGCACTTGCGATTGCTTTCGGGCAACGGGAAACTCTTTAAAGCCAGTCAATTCGGAAATGCGTTTGGGCAGATCTGTGTTGTCCATCACACCGGCGAAGCGTTCGGAATCGGGCCCAAAGGCGTACACCGGCACATCGGCAGCGGTGTGCGATGCGCTTGTCCACTCGGGGCAGATGACGCCGTCTTTTTCTTTCAGGACAAGCCCGCCGGTTTCGTGGTCGGATGTGACGATCACAAGTGTGTGACGATCACGCTGAGCAAATTCGATGGTTTCCCGCACCGCCATATCGAACAACAGTGTCTGGCGGATCACACGGTCGGTATCATTAGCATGTGCGGCCCAGTCAATCTGGCTGCCTTCAACCATCATAAAAAACTTCGGCTTTTTCGCAAACCACCCGCTGTTTTCCGCACTTAAAAGTTTGATCCCCGTTCGTGTCATTTCCGCTAATGACGGTTCGGGGGCAAACGTCGTCATCCCTTCATCGGCAAATAATCCAAGAACCGGAAACTGCTTCAGCGCCAATAGCTGCTGTCTGGTTTCGATGAGCTGATAACCTCGTTGTCCGGCTTCGACCAAAAGGTTTAGGTTGTCTTCGCGAACGCCTTTTCCGATTCCTTTCGGGAGAAAGAACTTTTGCCCGCCGCCGAGCAGCACATCCACTTGATTGGTCAGCATTTGGGAGGCGATCTCCACCTGTTTCGACCGCTGGTCCACATAAGAAGCAAATCCTGCCGGCGTGGCGTGGGTAATGGCCGAGGTCGCAACAAGGCCGCTTCGCCATCGGTCGGCTATCAGTAATTCAAGGATGCTGCTATGTGGCGTCTTGTCGGGTGTCATGCCGATCATGCCGTTGTTGGTTTTGACGCCGCTGGCCATCGCGGTCACCGCCGCCGCTGAATCTGTGATTAGACTGCTGGTCGAGTGTGTTCGCATCACCCCCGCTATAGGCAACCGCTCCATGTGCAGTTTCCTGTTCGGCCCTACGCTTTTGTGACGAGCCAGAGTGACATGATTAAAGCCCATGCCGTCACCGATGCATAAAATAACATTTCGAACCTTACCGCCGGTGATATTTTTCAGTGTCTCATCTGGGGAGGCCGAGCGATAAAACGACCCCTTCGAATTCGAATGAACGGACTCGGCCATTTTATAATTAAACTTTTCAGCCGCCAATACGGGTGACAGATACAACGCAAGCACGAAAAAAACGATTACTAAAAGCTTTATATTCTTCATAGAGTCGTCCTATTCAATCACAGTGTTTATCCTTTTGCTTTGGCATACCAGTCCGGGTCCTGGGTGAGTTTTTCGCGGGCTTCGAGCGTCATCATCTCGAATGCCGGATGCGAGCTTTCCCATGCCCGGTCGGTAAAGGGGGTCGTTTTCATTTTGTCTATCTCGACGGTGGCATTGGTGAAATAGGAACCGTAAATATGCAGAGAATCGCTGATATCGACATAGCGACCAACCCGAACGCTAACACCGATCTTTTCGGCGATCTGTGCGGCGATGATTCGCTGCAGGTCGGTCAGTGCGTAAGCATTCATAAACCAGGCCTTGTACAAATCCCGGCTGCGCCAATGTGTGTTCATGTTCAGCGCAAAACTGTCACCATCCTGTATCAACCGACACCAAATGCGCTGGAGGCATGGCGGGTCATCGGTCTTCGGATCACACGACGGCATCCAGGTAATCGCCTGCGCCCGCCGCGTGTGGGAACAATCTGACAGCGCATCAATGATAGACTGAATCTGATCGACCGTCGGAAACGGTCGCCGGCTGTTGGCATCGCGCAAATCCTCCACAGGCGTATAGGCGTTGAGCCGCTCGTGATAGGTATAGGTCCACTTGCCCGCCGCCGGATCGATCCAGTGGTCATGGATTCCATCAACAACTTCCTGCCGATACGATTCCAACTCTTCCGGCCCGCCGGGAAAGTTCTTGTGAATGCGCGGCTCGTTAAACGGATTGGCGACAGTAATCATCACCGTCGCGTCTTTGCTCGGCGGATCATCCGGCTTATCGTACTGGGTCTTGACCGTCAGGCCCTGCTCCCAAACCGCCACCACCGCTTTTTCCCATGCTTCGGGCAGGCAGCTTGCGTTGACATTGATCGTCGGTACATCCGCTGTGGATAAGGTAACTGTCATGGCGCATCCTCCGTAATGATAAGGTTAATATCCCAATTCTTCATCGGTAATGTTATGCTGCTTTTTCCATCTGTCCGGCACTCGGCGAAGCAGTTCTCTGGCCTGCTGAGCGAATGGGGTACCGGGGAACTCTTTCAATACCTGCCGAGCGGCCTCAATCCCTTTCCTTGGATTTTTCGCCCGGAGCTTTCGGCTTTCCTCAATGTGCATCTGCGCCGCCCGCAGCAGGTTTTCCGCCCGAAGCTGATCTTCAACCGACTGGGTCGGAAAGTCCGGGGGCTGCTTGGCCGCAGGCCGTTGTTCTCTGGCCGGAGCATTGGGTTCTGACGGCTTAGGGGCTTTAGCGGGAGGCATACCGGGCATACCGGGCATAAGCATCGGGGGAAACTCCATCCTCTCATCGGGCATCGGCCCGCCCCTTTGCTCGGGGGCGACGGGTTGCTCTTGTTTATCCAAATCAATCTCGACCCCCGTTAGCGCGGTCAGGATAAAGGCAGGCATAAAGTCCGCCGCGGTTCCGGCATATTTGACCCTGCCCTCATCGCCAACGATCATCATAAACGGTTTTTCGGCTTTCCAGCCAACAAACTGCTCGGCGCCGGAATTCGGCTGCGCTGCAACAACAGTGGGAATCGGCTCGCCACTGCTATCGGGCAGTTCACTTAGAGACCCTTGGGGATTTCCGGGGCGAGTTGTATTGATCTGAAGAAATTTAACCTTGCTTGTATCCTGACAGGCCTCCATCAGTATTTGGAAGTATTTCCGCTGGGCTTTCAAATCTGTTTTCGCGGAATCAGGCGATGGTGCGGCTCCCAATTCCATACCCATACCCATCGCGGGGTCGAATGCTGGCGTCTCGTCCTGCTTGCGGTTGGCTTTTTCGGACTCATCGACGGTATCGGCGGGCTTGTTATCATCCTGCCAGAACAGGATACACAAAATATCTCCGCCGGGCGCAAACTCGATTTGGGAATGATCCGCCGCCTGAAATTTCAACCGGCCAAACGGCTGACGAACAACTTTGTCCCGAAGCTCCATCAGGTCGAATTCCAGTACGCCCTTTTCGCTAAAGGGCTTTGGCTGACTCTGGAACTCTGCTTGATCGACAGTGTGCCGGGGCCGCCGCCGGTTAGGCCGGGGCCTTTTCTGACGCGGTTTCATCGGGCGTTTGTCATTAAGCACACAGAACAGGGCCTGGCTGATCCAGGCGTCCTGGCTGGCCTCGTTGGTTTTGCAGGCCCGCATCGACCAGCGGACCGCGTCGACGGGATTGTCCTGATAGAACCCCGTCCATGCCTGCAAGAGCATGTATGCGGCCTTTTGCTTGTCATCATAAGCCCAGCCATTGCGTTTATTTCCCTCAAGCAACTGACAAGCCCGTTCAATCGTTTGGGCTTCGGGTTGCTGGTTCTTTGCAACCTTTTTCAGAATCGTCGTCAGGGTGTTATTCAGTTCGGGAAAAGATTTGGATGCCTCCTGACGCATTTGCTCTTTCCGCAAATCTTTTTTGGAGGTGCGCCCCTGGCGGCTATTATTTTCCCCAGCCGAAACAGTCGATGTCATTGCCAACACAGCCAAAAACAGATAAATAACTGCCCGCTTTATAAGATTTCGATGCTTATTGTTCATTCTTTTTGTCCCTCAAACAGCGTCACTATAATACGAATGATAACACACCGCCATCTTACCACCGACTAAAGATGAACGAAAAGAAAATCTTGCCGGATTTCACTCTTTTAAGACACCGCCTAAAGATCGTTATGCGATTGAAAACAGGATTGACTTTTGCTCGATATCTGCGTAATATGCTCCTAAGTACTGCTAAAAACTAAAGTTTTGGGGAAAAGCGATGTTTACAGGAATCATTGAAACCATTGGAATTGTCAGACAGGCCCGGCCCAGCGGCAATCAGATGCGGCTGGCCATCGACCTGAACCGCATTGCCGACGGAACAAATCTGGGCGACAGCATCGCCGTCAACGGCGTGTGCCTGACGGTCTGCCAACTAAACGGAACGGTCGCCGAATTCGATGTCAGCACAGAAACCGTCCGCAAAACTACCCTTATCTCATTGAAAACCAGCTCGCCGGTCAATCTGGAGCGAGCCATGAGCGCACAAGGTCGTTTTGGCGGCCATATCGTGCAGGGGCATATTGACGGCTTGGGCAAAATCGCCGCGGTCCGTAAACAGGCGGATTTCGCCCAGTTCCGCTTTGAGGTGCCGAAAGAACTGATCGCTCAAATCGTCCTGAAAGGGTCGGTCGCTGTCGATGGCGTCAGTGTTACGGTGGCCAAGATGGACGCAGCCGGTTTTGAAGTCGCCGTCATCCCCACCACATTGAAAGAAACCACCTGGCATCAGGCGAAAGTGGGCGACGCGGTCAACATCGAAACCGACATCCTTGTCAAGATCACCCAGCGGCAACTGGCCGCGATGCTTCCAGCGTCTAAGGGTTTAACGATTGAACAATTGAGAGAGCATGGCTTTTGACAATGAATAATTCGCGGACTAACCTGATCGGCAATGAAATTGTCATCGGGATCACCATGGGCGACCCCGGCGGGATCGGCCCGGAGATTGTCGTGAAAGCATTGAGCGATCCGATGATCCGTCGGCTGGCCAAGTTCGTTATCTTCGGACTGGACGAACAGCTTGAATATGCCGCCGACCTGATTGAAATGGAACCGTTCTGGTTGCGACACTCACACGAGAAGATAAGCCGGGACTACCCGCGGCAGGTCGTCGTCGCTGATTATGATGAGTATTCCGTTCCATCCTGGATTCACAAGCCCACACGCATTTCCGGTGAGGCATCGATGCGGTTTTGTGTCGACGCCATCGACGCGGCCAAAGCCGGGCTAATCGACGCAGTGGTTACGGCCCCGATCAGCAAGACGGGCTGGAACCTGGCCGAAAGTCCGTGGCCGGGGCATACTGAGATGCTTGCAGCTCAATGCAAATCGCCAAGAAAGGTGATGATGTTTGTCGCCGGGCCGCTCAAGCTGGCACTGGCGACCATTCACGAGCCGCTCTTTGAAGTGCGGCACAAGTTCACCATTGGATGCGTGTTTGAGCCGATTGATCTGCTCAATGACGCACTGAAGGATTATTTTGGAATCGCCAAGCCCCATATCGCGGTCGCGGGCCTAAACCCCCACGCCGGCGAAGACGGCCAGTTTGGCGACGAGGAACAGCGGATCATCAGCCCGGCAATTCTGCTGGCACAGGAGGCAGGCATCGATTGCAGCGGGCCGTATCCGGCGGATACGCTGTTTTGCCCCGCCGCATTAGATAAATATGACGGCATTGTGGCGATGTACCACGACCAGGGACTGATTCCCGTTAAGATGCTCGCCTTTGACACAGCGGTCAATGTAACCATCGGCTTGCCGATTATTCGCACCTCGCCGGGACACGGAACCGCTTTCGACATCGCCGGTAAAGGCGTCGCCAGTGCCAGTGCCATGAAAGAAGCCATCCGCGTGGCCGTGCAAATGGCCAAAGCAAAACAAAAAAAAGGAAACCACGGATTACGCTGATTTTCGCGGATTAGTTTTTGACAGGATTGACGGAATTTAGTTTAGACATGGTTGCAGGAATAACAATAAATAGAATGTTGTAAGAGTTTGGCACAGCTTTCTGTAAAATTATATAATCAGTGAAATCCGCGCAATCCGCGGTTAAATAAATTGGACTTATGAATGCAGACAAAACAGGATATCCAGCGACTACTGGCAGGCGCCGGCACACAGCCCAAGCACAGATTGGGGCAGAACTTTCTCATTGACCTGAACCTGATGCGTCTGCTGATAGAGGCCTCGCACTTGGGCGAACAGGATGTCGTACTGGAAGTGGGAACCGGGACCGGCTCGTTTTCTCAAGGCATCGCCGAACGGTGCGGGCGGCTGATTACGGTTGAATTTGACACCACGCTCTTTAACATCGCCCAAACGCAACTCAGCAAGTTTGATAATGTTACACAGTTCAATACAGACATCCTTGAAAACAAAAACACCCTCCAAACCGAAGTTCTCGATACGGTCCAAAATGCCCGCGGCGAATTTGGCGGACGGTTTCTGCTGGTGGCCAATCTGCCGTACAATGTCGGCTCCAGTGTAATGGCCAACCTGACCTCAGGGCCGGTCGCCGCCGATGGGATGTTTGTAACGATTCAAAAGGAAGTGGCCGAGCGAATGGCCGCCTCTCCCGGTTGCGCCGATTATGGAACACTGAGTATCATGATGGGAGAAAGGGGAGAGCTCCATCTGTTGAAAGAACGCACCGACAGTGTATTTTGGCCCCGGCCGCAGGGTGAATCGGCGATGGGCAGTTTTGAATACAACCCAAAGAAAGCCCGACAGATCCACGATATGCAGACCTTTCGCGAGGTCATCAATTTGTTTATGGGCCATCGCCGCAAGATGGTCAAGGCCTGTGTCAAATTCACCGAAGGCAACCTGGAAAAGGTCAGGCACTGGAACAATGTCTTTGACGAAGCAGTCGTGGACCCTCACAAACGCCCCGAAGAACTAACCCCCAAACAGTTCGT
>QNBU01000036.1 GCA_003644215.1 Planctomycetota bacterium | reverse complement strand
GCCTTAATACAAGTCGGTTGCAAAATTTGTGTCAAAATCATTATTTTTACCCATGTAAAAGCCGTTAGTATTTTCTACGGACAAACAAAGTTGATATTTATAGCGATTCTGTTGGATTTATGCAAAACATTTTTCAAAAACTACAAAACATAACGGGTCTGGATTTAATTGGTTACGGGTTGTAGTTCTTCGACGGGCTGCTCTTTTCTGCCTCTCTGCTTGATTGTTCGTGTTGGCGTCGGGACTTTTTCGGGCGGCGCCTGGGCGATCATCACAGCGTCTGCGGCGGTTTCAGCATATAAATCAGCCCCGATTTCTTCCCAAAGCCCTTCAGCACGCGAAAAGACTCCGCCGGAAAGCATAATTCGCATTCCAGGAAATGCATTGACTCCGCGAATTGTATCGATCAGCGTCCGCACAGACGGGGCGTCCTCACCGTTAAACCCGTATAACAGAAGAATATCGGGTGCGTATCCGTGGATAAATGTCATAACATCATCGTTTCCGGCGGTTCCGCCGAGAAAACGGGTTTCCCATCCATCGCTCTCGAACAGGTCGTTCATCATCTGGCCGCCCAATTCGGCCTTATCCGACTGAGCGGTTACGATGACAACTCGTTTCGCCTTACTGGCCCGGCGGGGTAGCTTATTCTGGAGTTGATTGACGATGGTTCGGTTAATGCGGGAGGCAAATGCTTCTTGGGCAGAGTCAATCTGGTCATCGCGATACAGTTTATCAATTTCCGTCATAATTGGCCAGATGACATCCATATAAACCTGGTGGGCGGGCGTGCCGGATCGGAGGACTTCCTCGATAACAACCCTGCATTCATTACGATCGCCTGTCAGTAACGATTTGAGGTATTGAGCTATAACTTCTTCTTTAATCATATCTGCCTCTCTTTCTCAATTTTACTTTTTCAAGTTTTATTTCTGCTGCGATGTTAAAATAGGCAGCTTACACTTCTTTCTATCGGGGGGTGCACTAAAAAAGCTTTAGTTAAAATAGGGAAGATAGAGCAAGTAGGATAGTGGTGGGTGGTTTAAGATAACTCCTTGTAAATAAATAAATTATGTGATTTCAAGCTGTTTTACAGGCCGATAATCTTATAGTACATCGATGGTAAACAGCGTTGAAAATAAATAAAACTACCCATATTAACACCTATGAGATTTTTAGTTTCCCTATTTTTTGATTTGGAAAACCATTTCTTCGGGCTATGAGATGTCCGAATTCCCTTGACAGTTGCGGCTGCTCGAAGTATCCTGCATAACTCTTCGTAGTGAACGGACTTATTAATGTTTTTTTCCGGTTAGGTGAGAGAATAATGAAGAACTTACCCTATTTCCTTGGTTTTGTTTGTATGGCTGTCGCTTATTCGGTTACGACGACAGAAATTGAAACACTTCGATTGCGTGTTCAGGATTCGAGCGCGGAATTGACCGCTCCTGAGAAGGGTGTGATATCCAAATTCTGGTCAACGGCTCTTGATCAGATGTTGCTTACAGAGACTTCAAGAGAGTGCGTCGAAATTCGGAGGCAACTGGCCGAACAAAAAGGAACTGAGTACCTCTCGCACTATGCTGCCGCTTATGTCGCCGAAGCGAAAAATGCGATTGAAACTGCGTTTGCCGATGTGCAGCGGATGGAGGATTCTCAGCAGCGTCAAATGATCGAACGCAACCTTATGATCCTTACAGCCGAACTGAAAAGCCCCGGTGTGTCCTCTTTGGCTTTGCAGCGGTTAGATGCGGAGGATGCCGTAACACGCTATTGGGCTTTCAAGGCGATAAGCAGCCCGGCGGTTATCGAGCAGTTGACCTCCGATATAACCGGCGACGAGAAAACAACCGAGGCCATTTTGAGCGGTTTCAAAAAACGCATTTCCGTTGAGACACAGACCGAAATACAAAAGAGGGTGATTCGTTTTTGTATGGCGTTTGATGATCCGTTTGCACGGGATATTTTAGTGTTGATCGCGGACCGCCGCATCAAGGCCTATCACGACTGGGCCGTCCATGATGAAACGCTGGATATGAGTTTACTGACGGCCTTGGGCAATGTCGCGATGCTTCAGCAGGATCCGGCCGTTAAAAAGGAGTTTGGCCGTAAGTTTGCGGAGTTATATGCTCTGACAATACAGCGATATCTCAAGGGCAAAGCCGCTCTTTCAAAGGATCAGACGGCCCGGTTACTGACAGTTATCGCTGAAGTCGATCAGACCGTGTTAGCCAAAACAACGGGCATCAAAACAGGGATTCTCACATCGCTGAAGCGCAAGACGGGCATGGAACGAGAGTACGAGGTTCTCTTTGGCGATCGTATGCGTTCGGGTCTGTTGGCGGAAAAGTTTAAGTTTGATTACGGCAAAGACGCTTCCGGCAAACCCATCACGGCTCCGCCGGAACTGGGGCCGATTCCGGAAAAGATTACCAGTCAGGACTAAGGATAGATTAAAGGAACAAACGGATTGTGTTTCCTGCCTCGCCCAAAGCTCGATATCTGAGTCAAATTGCGTCCCATCGCTTTTGCCGGCTCACTATTCTCATTTGCGCATCGTTTTTTTCTGCCTGTAACCAGGACGATCACCCCGCCTCGACTCCTGATGAAATCATTTTGAATCAGCGAATTCGCAGCAAGATTCAGACGCTTGATCCGGCGGATGTAGGCGATACGGCCTCGCACGGGGTTTGCAGTGAGTTTTATGAGTCCCTATATAGCTATCATTACCTCAAACGCCCGCACGAAATCGTTCCGGAATTAGCCGCGGTGATGCCGGAGGTCAGCGAAGACGGAACGGCCTATCGAATCTCTGTAAAAAAGGGTGTCTATTTCCACGATGCTCCCTGTTTCCCGGATGGCAAAGGCAGACAACTTACGGCACATGATTTTGTCTATGCTTTCAAACGCATTGCCAATGTTAAGGTGCTTAGCAAAAGCTGGTATATTTTCGATGGCCGGATACTCGGTCTGGATGATTTTCGGGAATACACCAAGGGCTGCTCGAAAGGGCAGGTCGGTTACAGCCGTCCGGTTGAAGGTCTGTATGCCGAAGACGACTTTACACTCGTCATCAAACTTCACCGACCGTGGCCGCAGTTGATTTACTGGCTGGCCTTTCTGCCGACGGCCCCGATGGCCAAAGAAGCGGTGGATTATTACGGCCCGGATATTGTCAAGCATCCGGTGGGAACCGGCCCGTATATGCTCAAACAGTGGCATCGCGGCATCTATCTTGAGGCGGTTCGCAATCCGAATTATCGGCAGGTTTTTTATCCTTCAAAAGGGATGCCGGATGATGTCGCCGCGGGCTTGCTGGCTAATGCGGGCAAGCAGCTGCCCTTGATTGACCGGGTGTTCTGGCGGGTGGTGGTGGAGAATCAGCCGCGATGGTTGTTGCTGATGCGGGGCGACATTGACATTAACTCGATTCCGAAGGACAATTTCGGGCAGGCGGTCTCAATGGGAACCGAGCTGACCGAAGAAATGAAGCGGCGCCGGATGCGGCTAAAACTGTTTGATGAACCCAGCACTTTTTGGCTGGGGATGAATATGAACGACCCCGTTCTCGGTCAAAACAAGCCGTTGCGATATGCGATTAACTATGCGATTGATCGGAAAAAGTTTATTGACATTATCCTGAGCAGCAAGGGAAAACCGGCGCGTGGTTTCATTCCGTTGATTATGGCCGGATACGATGAAACCATCAGGGAAGGGTCGCCGAGTCGTTTTGATATCCAAAAGGCCAAAGCGTGTCTGAAAGAGGCCGAACAGCTTCACGGCGGGCCGATTCCAAAACTTCGCCTTGCCATCGGCAGAACGGGTACAGTGCAAAAGCAGACGCTGCAGTTTCTGGCCCGCAATCTGTCCGAGATCGGGCTGGAGGTCGAGACGGAACTGTATGACTGGCCGACCTATCTGGAAAAGATGCGAAACGGCAGTCACCAAATGTTTTTTTCCGGCTGGATGGCTGATTATCCCGATGTTGAGAGCTTTCTCAGCGTCTTTTACGGGCCGAACGCCTCATGGCCCAACAGCACCAACTTCAATAATCCCGAATTTAACGCCCTTTACGAGCGGGTTTCGGTGATGCCCGATGGCCCCCAGCGGACTAAACTCTACAGGCAGGCCCAACGGCTTGTACTCGAAGAAATGCCTTGCGCCTTTACCTATCATCGCATTGGGTATATAATACATCACAACTGGCTTGGAAATGTCAAGCCAGACCCCTACAAGGCCGATGCAACCGGCTTCGGACACCTGAAATATTATACCGTAGATGCGGCCAAACGAGACACATACAGGAAGACATTTAAGTAGCGCGATGAAAGGATTCATAAAACAATTTGTTTTTGTAATGCCTGCAATTTGCATACTGCTGTTACTCATTTCTGGTTGCTCAAAAAAAGACGATGACGGCAAGTCCGGTGAAATGGTCTTACGCTACTCTCTTATATCAAAAGTTACAAATATTGACCCCGGAAATATACAGGATGTTTATGGTTCCCAACTCGTTTCTCAAATATGCGAATCTCTGTACACTTACCATTATTTAAAGCGTCCCTTTGAAATCATTCCCTGTTTGGCGGCTGATATGCCGGTCATAAGCGAAGACAAGTTGACTTATACAATTAGCATTAAAAAAGGTGTTTTTTTTCATAATAATCCCTGCTTTCCCGATGGCAAAGGCCGTGAACTTAAAGCACAGGATTTTGTTTTTGCCTTCAAGCGAATTGCAAATGTTAAATATGCCAGTGTGAATTGGGGTGGGTTGAAAGATTATATTGTCGGACTCAATGAGTTTCGCGAATATACTAAGCAATTTAAGAAAGAATACGATGTTGATTACTCTTATGATGTAGAAGGACTTCAGGCCCTGGATGACTATACATTTCAAATCAAACTGGCCAAACCCTGGCCTCAATTAATAAACGATTTGACCGGCGTTGTGACAGCCCCCGTTGCCAAAGAAGTGGTCGATTATTATAAAATTGACGCTCCTGTTCACCCTATCGGAACCGGGCCATTTAAGCTGAAAACATGGCAGAGAGGTATTTATATTGAACTGGAAAGGAATGAGCATTACCGGGACGACTTCTACCCAACAGAGGGCGAACTATCTGACATTGAAAATGGGTATTTGGAAGACGCCGGAAAGCAAATGCCTTTTGTGGATCGTGTGATTTATCGAGTAATCGAGGAGTATCAACCCGCTTGGCTGTTGTTTCTTCGAGGGGAATTTGATCGGTTGTATATCCCCAAAGATAATTTTGATTCGGCGGTGGATATTGTCAGCAAAGCCCCAAAAGAGTTTATGAAAGACAGGAATATCGAAGTTACGATCAAGGATCAACCCTCTTTGTATTATCTTGGATTCAATATGAAAGACCCCGTATTGGGGAACAATAAGCCATTGCGCAAAGCGATAAGTTTTGCAGTTAATCGAGAGCAAATCAATGAATTGATGTATAACAATCGCTGGAGAATTGCACATAGCTTGGTTCATCCTTTGCTGGATGGTTATAACCCCGAGTTAGCTGAATTGAATTACATGGCTTATGATCTTTCCAAGGCAAAAGAATTGCTCAGAGAAGCCGAAAAAATTCATGGTGGTTCTATCCCTCCTCTTAAGATTGGCTGGCCGGGTTCTGATCCGTTTTCACGCCAGTTCGCACAACTTATTCAAAGGCAAATTGAAAAGGCGGGCATAAAGATTGAGATTAACTATTTAGATTGGCCCACTTATGTTGATATGATGAATAAAGGGCAGCATCAAATTTTTGGTAGTGGCGTGCGTTTTTCATCCCCTGACCCATTAAGCGTCTTTTCGATGTTTCCGACAAAGTATTTTGCGCCTATGGGAAACAGTTTTTTTTATTCAAACCCCGAATACGATGCGTTGTATGAGAGGGCGGAAGTAATGTTTCCCTCACCAGAAAGAGCCGAACTGTTTCATAAAATGGAAAAGATGGTTTTGGAAGATTATCCTGCTGTTTTTACTACTCAACGCGTTCAGTACAACCTGCATCACGAATGGTATGATAATTACAAACCACACCCGTTTTTATATTCACATGTAAAGTACATTCGCATTGACAGTGAAAAGCAAAGAGCGTATAAGGAACTGCTGAAAGAGTTGAAGAAGAAAGACCAATGACGGCGTATATTATTCGACGATTGTTGTATCTGATCCCAATTGTGATGGGCGTATTGCTGGTAACATTCTGCCTGTTTACGCTGGTTGGGGGCGATATCTCTCAACAGATCGCGGGCAAAAACGCCGATGCCGAAACGATTGCCGAAATTCGCCACGAATACGGGTTTGATAAGCCGCTGTTTTTGGCGTGGGACAGCCAGTTTTTGGCTCATTTCAAAAAGGCGTTTACCTTTAATTTTGGTCGCGCGCTGGACAGGGAAAAGATCGGCGAAAAGATTTTTCGCGGCGTTGGCCCCTCGCTGGCACTGACGGTTCCGATGTTTTTCGGGACGCTTGTGATTTCCATCAGCTTCGCACTCATTGTCGCGTTTTTGCGCGGGACGGTGTGGGATCATATCATCGTCTTTTTGTGTGTCGCGGGGATGAGTATTCCCTATCTGAGTTTCATCATTTTCGGCCAGTATTACTTCGCATACAAGCTGGACTGGTTCCCGATCTTTTATGATCCCAGCCGCCCAATCTATTTAAGTATCATCCTGCCCGCCCTGATCGGTATCGTCGCCGGACTGGGGTCAAACCTTCGATTCTACCGAACGATTATGTTAGATGAGGTCCGAAGCGACTATGTCCGCACGGCCTTTGCCAAGGGCCTGACTGCCCGAAAGGTCTTGTTTAAGCATGTCCTCAAGAACGCGATGATCCCGATTGTTACCAATACCGTATTGTCGATCCCGTATCTGATTCTGGGTTCGCTGCTGCTGGAACGGTTCTTCGGTATTCCGGGCCTGGGCTATTTAATGATCGAGGCGATCAATGCACGCGACTTCTTCGTCCTCAATGCCATGACATTTATCATGGCCTTGCTGATTGCCTTTTTTACCTTGGTAACGGATGTCTGTTACGCATGGGTGGATCCGAGGGTGAAATTTGATTGATTTGCCGACAACAACTGAACTGGTCAAGGGCCGGTCGCTTTGGTCCGATGGGATTCGGCGTTTGCGCAAACGCGGGTTTGCGAAAGTCTGCTTTGTCATCGTTCTGCTCTATTTTGCTCTGGCGGGTCTGATTTTTCTGGATGGGGTGTTCCAATGGGATATTCCGCTGTTCGACTGGCAAGAGACGGTTGGCCCGTCCTACCAAAAACCGTGGATTCAGTACGAATGGACGCCGGAAGGGCAGGAGCTTTCGGAGACGGGATGGACGATTTTCGGGACAGATTTTTTGGGCCAGTCCACTTTTCGCAAGATGCTCTATGGCGCCAAGACATCGATTACAGTGGCGTTATTCGCATCGGTTATCAGCTTACTAATCGGCGTGCCGATGGGAGCGATTGCCGGGTATTTCCGCGGCTGGGCCGATGATGTGATCGTCTGGCTCTATACGACCATCGGAACCATTCCGGGCATTGTTCTGATTATGGCATTTGCGGTTGTTTTGCGGACGCAGACATTTTTCGGTATTGAGATTAAAGGCATTACGGCGGTTTATGTTGCACTGGGTCTGACGAGTTGGGTGGGGATCTGCCGGCTCATTCGCGGCGAAATTATCAAACGCAAAGAGAGCGAATATGTATTAGCGGCGCGTGCGATGGGCTGTTCCGGCGGCCGCATTATCTTCCTGCATCTGTTGCCAAATGTGTTCCATATCATTATTATCAACTTCTCTCTGCGATTTGTCGGTTTTATCCACGCCGAGGTTATTTTGAGTTTTCTGGGCTTAGGTGAAACCGATAAGCCCAGTTGGGGAGCGATGATTGACGCGGCTCGAACCGAATTGGCCCGCAATGTCTGGTGGGAAATGGTCGCCGCGACGGTGGCGATCTTCTTTATCTCGCTGGCACTGAATATATTTGGCGATGCCCTGCGGGATTGCCTGGACCCGAAATTGAGGACGGATTAAAGTGGTATGGGCTTCCAGCCCATGAAAACACGGCCAGGATGGCCATGCCACGCGGAAAATATGATAGATAAAAGTAACATATTATTATCGATTAAGAATCTCTCGACCCACTTTCAGACCGAGCAGGGCTTGGTCAGGGCGGTACAGGATGTCAGCTTCGACATTCCGGCGGGAAAAACTCTGGCGGTGGTGGGTGAAAGCGGTTGCGGCAAGAGCGTAACGGCACTGTCGGTGATGCAGCTGATTCCGTATCCCCCGGGAAAAATTGTTGAAGGCGAGGTTGTCTTCGACGGTGAATCGCTGCTCGATGCATCCGAGAGCCGAATGCGACAAATTCGCGGCAACGAGATTGCTATGATTTTTCAGGAGCCGATGACCAGCTTAAATCCGGTGTTTACCGTGGGCAATCAGATCGTTGAAGCGGTCAAATTGCACCAGAAAAAGTCCGGCAGTCAGGCGCGGGATATGGCGGTCGATATGATGAGAAAAGTTGGCATCGCCGACCCCCAGCGGCGGGTGGCCGAATAT
>QNBU01000035.1 GCA_003644215.1 Planctomycetota bacterium | reverse complement strand
CCCCAAGACTCATGTCTGCCCTAAAAAAAATAATTTATTCTTCGATGCGGAAGGTGATGTTTTGCAGACCGAGGGCGTAGATTATGTCATAGACCTTGACGACGATGTCCCATGAGACGGCATCGTCGTAGTATAGCTCAACGGGGACCGGGCCGGTGGGTTCCAATTCCTGCCGGACCTTTCGAGCCAGCACCAGCAGCGATTCGGACGGGTTTACATCAGAGAGCTTAATCGCGGGACGATTGGCCACTCGCAGCAGGAAACCGGAGGCGTCGGCTTCGACAAAAATCTTCAGGGGCGCATCCTGCGTAACAGCGGACTGCTCATTTGTTTTACCAACAATGACAGGCAACAGTTGTTCGGGTTCCTGAAACTTCGCCGTCAGAACAAAAAATGTCAACAGCAAAAAAATCACATCGATCATCGGGGTCATGCGAAGCGACATCGAGAGACGACGCTTTCGGTGCATAAAGCCAGTCATCACCGTTTGATGAAAACCTGATATGTGTTGTTCGCTGGTCATTTCTTTCGCCCCTTCGGGGCTTATCTTCTTTTACTGCCTATGACCAGACACTTACGCATCCGGCTAATTAACTTATCGCCCCCCCGGGGCGTGATTTCCCCGTCGCGCGGCTTTGTTCGGCGCCGGCGTGCAATGCTTTCAGGTTGATTTCGACCAGCTTGGGGTTTTTGTTCGAGAACAGGTCTTTCACAGCTTGTTCAATACTGCTCATCGAAAGCAGGTTCGTGTGTTCGATAAACGCACCCACCGCGACAATGTTGGCGACTCTGAGATTGCCGATCTGATGGGCGATTTGAGTCGCGTCCACTTTAATACGCGCCAGATCCGTCCTTTGAGGCCCTCGCTGAATCATCGAGGTGTTTGTCAGTATCAGCCCGTCTTTTTCGATCTGTGGTTCAAAACGATCCAGAGATGGCTGGTTCAGGATAATCGCCCTATCCGGATGCGCCACAAAGGGATCGAATATCTCATCGCTGCTGATAACCACCGTTGCGTTGGCTGTGCCGCCGCGCATCTCGGCGCCATAGGAGACCATACCGACAACATTCTTGCCTTCAATGACAGCGGCCCGCGCAATGACATTGCCGATCAGAACAATGCCCTGACCGCCAAAACCGGCGATGATAATCCTCGTTTCGTGTCTATCCATTAACCCTTGTCCTTATAAACACCCAGCGGAAATGCCTCTTTCATCTCGTTGTTGACAAAATCAACCGATTGGGCCGTTGACAGCTTCCAGTCCGTCGGACACATCGAAAGAACCTCGACCAGTGAAAACCCCCTGCCGTCGATTTGATTTTGAAAGGCCTTTTTAATCGCCCGTTTTGTCGCGTTGACATCTTTAGGCGTGCTGACGGCGGTTCGCTCAAGATAACAGACACCGTCGAGGGTACTTAATAATTCGCACACTTTTAGCGGCGGCCCCTCTCCATGTTCGCCGCGGCCGTCCTGTGAAGTTGTGCTTCGCATTCCGGTCAGGGTGGTCGGGGCCATCTGGCCGCCGGTCATCCCGTAAATGGCATTATTGATGAAGATCACGGTGATATTTTCGCCTCGATTGGCGGCGTGAATCGTTTCGGCCGTTCCAATCGCCGCCAGATCGCCGTCGCCCTGATAGGTAAAGACGATCTTATCCGGCTGGGTGCGTTTGATGCCGGTTGCCATCGCGGGCGGTCTGCCGTGAGGACACTCGGTCATATCACAATTGAAATAATCATACATGAGTACCGCACAACCCACCGGGGCGACAGCGATCGTTTTTTCACGAATACCCAGTTCCTCGATCACCTCGGCGACCAGACGATGGGCAATGCCGTGGCCGCAACCCGGGCAGTAATGTGTGCGGACTTCCGTCAGGACATTGGTTCGTTTCAGTGTCGGCATATTATAATTCCCCCTTTGCTATTGTGGCAGAGGCCGCGGCCATCGACTCGATCTTTTCGAGGATGGTATCTTCGGTTGGATACCAGCCGCCGCCCTTGCCAAGAAACCTGACCGGACAGCCGCCGTTGACAGCTAACTTAACATCTTCGACAAACTGGCCGTGGCTCATTTCGACGGTAAGTATTTGCCCGGCGGTTTTGGCCACCGCTGCAAAAGCATCGCTGGGGAACGGCCAGAGCGTAATCGGGCGAATCAAGCCGACGGCTATCCCTTTCTTACGAGCCAGACGAGCGGCGCCTTTGGCAATGCGGGCGGTAATGCCATAGGCCGCGATAACAATCTCGGCATCCGCCGTTTCATACTCTTCGCAAAGTGAAAGCTCCGCTTCGATGCGTTTGTATTTTCCCTGCAGGTGTTCATTGTGCGTTACCAAACCATCGGTCGGCCTGAGTACCAAAGTCTTGACGACGCGCGGCTTGCGTCCGGCGCACCCATCGAGGATGTAATCCTTGGCCGGCAGATCGACAATCGGCTCATAGGGAAGAATCTCCACGGGTTCGGCCATCTGACCGGAAATGCCGTCTCCCAGTATCATCACCGGATTGCGGTAGTAATCGGCCCAGTCAAAAGCGTTCATTGTCAGGGTATAAATCTCCTGCACCGAGGCCGGAGCCAAAACAATCACACGATAATCGCCGTGTCCGCCGCCTTTGACGGCCTGAAAATAGTCGGCCTGTGAGGCCCGGATATTACCCAGACCGGGGCCGCCCCGCTGAATATTGGCGATCAGGCATGGAAGTTCGGCAGCGGCGATATAACTAATGCCCTCCTGCTTGAGCGAAATGCCCGGCGAGGACGAACTGGTCATACACCTCGCCCCGGAAAGGGATGCGCCAAAGACCATATTGATCGCGGCAAGCTCGCTTTCGGCCTGAACAAATATACCACCAACCTGCGGCATCCGTTTGGACATATATTCGGGGACCTCGTTCTGCGGCGTAATCGGGTAGCCGGCAAAAAAACGACACCCCGCCTGCACGGCTGCCTCACACATAACCTCATTACCCTTGAGCAGTATTTTTTCACCCATATTTCACTTCCCTGCATCGAATTTATAACCATGAAGAACAGGAAGGACATGAAGAAGAAATAATTAAAAAAACTTCATGTTCTTCAGTTTCTTCATGGTAAAAAAACCGTGTTATTTTGTAACATCCGTGGTTTCTTTTTTGTCTTTGATTTTGACGCCGTCTTTGTCCACCTGGATCGCGCAATCCGGACACATCCGAAAACACATCCCGCACGCCGTACAGCGATCCGGGTCGGTCAGTTCAGGATAGGGAAAGCCCTGATCGTTGAGGCCCGCAGACATACGAAGTATCTTCTGCGGGCAAAACAGGACACACATCCCACACCCCTTACAGCGATGCTTATCAAAGTGAACTTTATTCATTTCATACCTTATGACAGCACTTTATTGACACTTTTATCATACGGGCAACGGTATTTGGGGTCAACCCAATTTGTTAAAAGATACATCCCAATCCTTCCAGACCGCCTCATAACCGTGAGAACGGATAATACGGGCAACTTCTTCGGGGCTTCGGCTGTCGGCGACTTCAAACTGCTCGGCAGCGGTTTTTTCGCTGGCATAGCCGCCGGGGTTGGTTTTTGAGCCGGCACTGAGGCGAGTAACGCACAGATTCATCAGATTGTCCCTGAATTCGGGCGTTTCCCGTGTGGATAATACGATCCCCGCATCCGCAAAACACAATCGCAGGGCAAGCATCATCTGCACCATATTCGTATCCGAAACCAAGTGCGGCCATTGGGACTGAACGCTGGTCGCCGGACAAATGCGGGGAAACGAAAAGGATATTTGGCTTCGCCAGTATTTTTTTATCAGACAGGAGGCGTGTTCAGCCATTGCCAGTGTCTCGATGCGCCAATCGGTCAATCCAAGTAAGAACCCCAACCCAATCCGACGCATTCCGGCCGAAGCAAACCGATCCGGGGCATCGAGGCGGCCGTCATAATCCGCTTTAGGGCCGGCGAGATGATAATCAGCATAGACATCTCGGTCATAGGTTTCCTGATAGAGTGTTACGCCGTCAATGCCCGCATTGAAAAGCTGTGCGTATTCGGCCTGACTCATCGCATAAATCTCTATCGAAAGCGATGAGAACTTCTCTTTGAGCTTTGAAGCCAACTCGCATAAATAATCCGGCGATACAAATTGCGTATCCTCGCCGCTGACCAGCAGTAAATGCCTGAAACCTTCACCTGCAATCACGGCGGCATCGGAAACGGCCTGTTCGATGGTCAGCCGTGTTCGGTCGATTTGAGTTGTTTTATTGTACCCGCAATACCGGCAACTGTTGATACAGACATTGGACACATAGAGCGGGGCGTACAGTTGGATGGTTTTACCGAATCGTTGAATAGTTAAAGCGTGTGCCTGCTGCGCCATGGTCTCAAGAAACGGCTCGGCTGCGGGTGAAAGAAGCGTGACTAACCGCTCCAGAGAAAATTTACCGGCGGGGCTTGCCAGTTCCCGCCGGACCTGTTCGGCGGTTACGGTTTGTAATGCAATCTCCCAGCATTCTCGATTATTATCAAGCTGCTTTTTTGAGAGAATTGATTGTATGTTTGCACTTACTATCGTCGTCATCTTTCGCCCCTTTGGGGCTTTAGAGATTTCTTGTTCGCAACACCGGACGCTTACGCATCCGGCTAATTAACTTTCGGGCCTTCGGCCCTGAATTATTCATTTCGCAAAAAACCGGTTAAGGGGCTGGAGGCGCTGGCGGTTGTGCTTTTGGAGGCGAGGCCGGTTTCGTAGGCAATCCGCCCTGCTTGGGTTGCCATCTTGAAGGCCTTTGCTATCTCGACCGGATCATTGGCGGCGGCAATCGCGGTGTTGACCAGTACCGCATCGGCCCCCATCTCCATCGCTTCGGCGGCGTGGGATGGAGCACCCAAACCCGCATCAACCACGACCGGCACGGTTGCCTGTTCGATAATGATCTCAATCGAGGCCTTTGTCTTCATTCCCTGATTGGAACCGATCGGACTGGCCAGCGGCATCACGGTCGCGCAGCCAACATCCTGCAATTTTTTGGCCAAGATGGGGTCCGCATTGATATAGGGCAATACAATAAAGCCATCTTTGACCAGTATCTCGGCGGCCTTTAATGTCTCTTGCCCGTCCGGAAGGAGATAATACGGATCGGGCGTCACTTCCAGCTTGACCCAGGCGATCCCACTGGCGGCTCTGGCCAGTCGGGACAGCCGCACGGCTTCTGCGGCATCACGAGCGCCGGAGGTATTTGGCAACAGTTGATACTTCGTTTGGTCAATCGCCGCGAGCATATCGTCGTTTTCGTTTTCGATATCCACCCGCCGCAGAGCCACGGTAACCATCTGCGATCCCGATGCGGCAATGGCGCGAGCCATCAGCGCATTGGACGCAAATTTCCCCGTACCGACAAACAGTCGGGAATCGAATTCCTTACCTGCAATTTTCAGTGCACTCATGTCTATCCAACTATTCTATAAAAAACACTTTTTTATTCTTTCGCCCCTTTGGGGCTTTTAGCAGAAAAAATAATCCTTTCCGGAGGCTTACGCCTCCGGCTAATTCACTTACGGCCCTTCGGGCCTAAATTTTTATCATCGTGTCGCTACCGCTCCACGCTTTTGCGTCGGCAGGATGCCGGCGTTATATTATCCGCCGCCGTCGAAGCGGATGAGTTCAATGGCCATTTGATCTTTCAGTTCGGTCTGCGCAAAGTTTTTTCGCTCGACGATGTCGCCGTTAATTTCGGCGACCACCGTAGCGGCGTTGATCTCTAATTGGGCCAACAGTTCAGTCAGCGTTGACGGCAGGCCCTGATCAAAAGTTTTTTCAGTTCCGTTTATTTTCAATGTCGCACTCATGGATTTTCGCCCTTCATCATATCGCTTGCGGGTGAGACACCCGCGTTCCCAATATTGATCAGCGTTTCAGCAATGGCGTTGGCCTGATGATACGCGGCGACGCCCACTCGCGGGGCCGTCAGCGGCACACCGGGGCCTGTGCCGGACACTGTATCACCCACCAGTATCAGCCGATCCGAAATGCGGCGGGTAACAATCTCGTTACTACGGCCGTACCCCGCCAGGCCACTCACAGAGACCACCACGACATCTTTTATCTTTGACAAAACTGTCTCGACCAACATCTGCTTTTGGTCCGCACGGTCAAAGCATTCGGCAATGATGCGGCAATCCTTGAAAACCTGCGGAATCTTCTCCGGCGTCAGGCGGACTTTGTGTCCTTCTAAATCCGCCTCGGGATTGATTCGACGCAGATTTTTTAACGACGCATCAACCTTGTGCTGTCCAATCTGGTCGGGAAAATAGTTCTGGCGATTCAGATTACTCTCTTCGACCACATCAAAGTCCACCAAGACCAGCTTGCCAACCTTGAGCCGTGTCAGCGCCACAGCCACATTGGACCCCAAACCACCCAGGCCCGCAATGCCAACGACAGCATTTGTCAACTCGTAAAATGTATGCGATCTCATAGTATTGTCTCAACTGTCCAAGCATCCACAGCCAAGCAGGGCTTGACCGTACCACCCGTCATCTATTGCATTCCATTCCTTCGGGGCTTTTATCCCTGCGCTGGCGCTTCGGGCTATTGTATATAAAAAGCCCCTGCCATTAAGCATCAATGAACAGGGGCATCCTTGTTTATCGTGCCTCCCTTCGCCGGAATTAACCGGATCAGGTTCAAAGGGTCATGCGGCCAAAACACCGCTCAACTCTCAGCTCAAGGCCAACGGCCTATCGCTCCCCTGACACCAAACGCTATACGACCCATTTTAGAAAGGGGTCGATAAAATGCAAGAAGTTTAGGCAAAAAAACAATTGTTTGCACAGAAAAGTAACATAAAAGAGAGGTATTTCAGTCAACTGCGGATATGCTGGTGATATTCGTGATTTTTAGTTTTTTTTGTTCTGATGCGATTTTCTTCAACCTACCTCTGTTTTTTGAGTTAGATTTTCTCTATAATCACCCTCTATGATTGATGTACTCTATCGAATTATTGACGCCAATTTCAATCGCGGGCGCGAGGCCCTGCGGGTGATGGAGGAATACTGCCGCTTTGGACTGAACCACCCCGCCCTCTCGGCGCAGGCCAAGCAATGCCGACACCAGCTTTGCCAGTCAATGAAAGGGGTCGACCCGCAAAAGCTGCTCTCGAATCGGGATGTCGGCGGCGATGTCGGCAGAGAACTCAGGGTTACCGGTCAGCTTCAACGACAATCACTTGAAGATTGTTTTACTGCCGCGGCCAAACGAGCCAGCGAGGCATTGCGGGCACTGGCCGAATCGATACAAACCATTGACCCTGCCATTTCGGCCGCCATGGAAAAAATCCGCTTTGAGGTATATGCCCTTGAGAAAAAGTGCGTTCTTTACGCCTGTTCAAAGCATCAACTCGAATCCGTCCGTCTGTATGTTTTGATCAACGCAACGGCCCAAACGGACGA
This sequence comes from Planctomycetota bacterium, assembly GCA_003644215.1. Lineage (GTDB taxonomy): Bacteria > Planctomycetota > Phycisphaerae > Sedimentisphaerales > Anaerohalosphaeraceae > 4572-13. Next base: position 1,140 of record QNBU01000035.1, on the reverse strand, counting down.
ACACAAAGTGCTGGACCTGGCGAAAACCTGCATCGACAACGGGGCCGACTGTTTGCAGTTACGGGCCAAAGAATTCTGTGATTCGTCCCTTCTGGACCTGGCACGGAAATTCACCGCTCTGTGTAAAGAGGCCGGAGCTGTCAGCATCATCAACGACCGGGCCGACATCGCCATACTTTCGGACGCGGACGGTGTGCATCTTGGACAGAACGAAATCGGTGTCTCTTGCGTGAGGCAACTTGCCAAACGCCCTCTTATCATTGGTGTCAGCACGCACACTCTCGATGAACTCAGTGCCGCGATTGATTCCGGCTGTGATTATGTCGGCATCGGTCCGGCGTTTGCCAGTCCAACAAAGCCAAAGCTCAACCTCGCGGGCATCGGTTACATCCGGCAGGCACTGGCTGTTCTTGAACAAACGGGGATCTTCCATGTCGCTATCGGGGGGATTCATTCACAAAATATACCCGTACTGTTGGATATCGGAGTCAGGGCCGTTGCCGTCAGTTCAGCCCTGACGCATTCAGGAAATCCCGCCGAGAGCTGTAACACCTTAAAAAACACGCTCTTAAACTCGGAACAATGAAGTTATTCGCCAAGTTATCACCAACATTTGAACAGGCCCGACGGTGTTTCTGTAACTAAGAACAAATGCTACAGAAAACAAGTAGACAAATCAACCGATTTGTACATATTTAGCTGAGGAACAAGCCGCCGCCTCATAACCTCATTGTTTGCAATAATTTAAAAACATATTACGCCATAAAGAACAGAGTCAATCTCTGCATGCCCTGCAAAAAACCTCTTTCAAAAGAGATTCTCAAGACCTCTGTTGTCCTTAATTATTCTCTAAGACTGAGTTTTTAACAAATTACCCACAATCCGAGACGGCTGTAATGGATGACTCGTGAAATTATTTTCAAAATAGCAGGATCGTGCCAAAAAAAAAAGATTTATAGTGTTATAAAGGCCTGGCTTTCCCTATAATTCGGGTGTCATTTTGGATGATTTAAGTGATTAACTCGCTCTATAACCAGTGGATTTCAGGAGACAAAAAATATGTCGCACCGCCTCAACGATTGCTTAAACAGCGGAGAATTCGCCGTTACCGCAGAATTAACAGGTAGCCCCGGATATAAT
>QNBU01000034.1 GCA_003644215.1 Planctomycetota bacterium | reverse complement strand
CACCGACGGTCCCCCATAAATCCTCAGCATCGCGGCTTTCGATGACAACGCGAACCTTGGCCGCCGTTGCCGCGCGGGCATTAACGACGCGCACCTTATAATCGATCAGGTTCATCTCTTTAAGACTCGGATAAGACGGCTCTAGGGCTTTTCGCAGAGCACCGTCCAATGCGTTGACAGGGCCGTCGCCTTCGCTGACCACATGCTCGGTTTTTCCGTCCACCTGAAGTTTGACCGTTGCCTCGGTAACGATTTGTCCTTCCGGCATCCGTTCCACATTCGTGTGATACCGAATCAGGTCGAAGCTTTCCTGATAGGTTCCCATCTCTTTTTTGATCAGCAAATCAAAACTGGCCTCAGCAGTCTCGAATTGGTATCCCTCGCTTTCCAACTGCTGAACCCGCTTAAGGATCTTGCGGGCAAGCTCTTTATCCGATGTCAATTTGCGTTTTTCGAGTTTTCCCAGCACATTCGAGGCCCCGGACAATTCTGAGATCAGGAATCGCCGTTCGTTGCCGATCTGTTCGGGGTTGACATGCTCATAGGTTTTTTCATTTTTACGAATGGCGTCAATATGCAAACCGGCCTTGTGAGCAAACGCACTTTCGCCGACATACGGCATATGCGTTGCCGGCACAAGATTGGCGATCTCAAAGACAAACCGCGACACTTCCGTCAGGGATTCCAGTTTGTCCTCTCCGACGGTTTCATACCCCATCTTCAATGAGAGATTGGGAATGATCGTACACAAATTGGCATTGCCCGTTCGTTCGCCCAGTCCGTTGATTGTTCCCTGGATATGCGTTGCCCCGGCGTCGGCAGCGGCCAGCGAACTGGCGACCGCGCAGTCGGCGTCATTGTGGCAGTGGATGCCGATTTCCGCTGTGGGAAATGCTTTGCAGACGGCCTCGGTGATTTCATAGACTTCGTGCGGCAGACAGCCGCCGTTGGTTTCACACAGAGCCAGCACATCGGCCCCCGAATCCGCGGCGGCCTGCAGGACTTTCATAGCATAGTCAGGATTATTTTTGTAGCCGTCAAAAAAGTGTTCGGCATCAAAGATTACTTCGCGACACTGTTTCTTAACATAGGCGACGGATTCGGCACACATTTTCAGGTTTTCTTCGAGGTCGCATCGCAGCACCTCGGTAACATGCAGATCCCAAGTTTTACCGACCATCGTGATCGCCGGGGCGTTGCTGGCTAATAGGGCGGCGATACAGATATCTTCTTCGACTTTTGTATTGGCCCGACGGGTGCTGCCGAACGCAACGATTTTCGCGTTTACAAACGGGATTTCCTTGACCCGTGCGAAGAACTCTTCTTCCTTCGGATTGCTTTGCGGGTAGCCGCCCTCGATGTAGTGGATTCCGAATTCATCCAGCTTGCGGGCGATCAGCAGTTTGTCTTCAACGGAGAAACTGACCCCTTCGGCCTGCATCCCGTCCCGTAGCGTCGTATCATATATTTTGACCGTTTTCATGGTATGTCTCTCATATTCAAGTCATTTCCAAACATTGTAGTCAGTTGTGCTGAAAAAGTAAATGATGCTCTCAAAGAATGTTTTTTGTGAAATCAGACACGGGAATTTTGTATTTTCTTTGTTTTTGGCGTTAAAAAGATGGTTTCCTGGTGTATTTTTTACTGGTAGGGCTGTTTAGGATATGTGATTGCGGCCAGAAGTGCGCGGCCATATCGGTTCCAGAGTTGAGCGGTGGTTAGTTCGCTGTCTTCTTTGGCCAGTTCCATTGTGATGATGGGAATGTTCTGTTCGACGCCCACGAATGAGCCCATTGAGCCGGGTCGCGAACCGAGCTTTTTGACCGGTAAAGAGCAGTATCGGCCCATGTGCCGGGCAATATCTTCGCCGGGGCCATCATAATCCAGACAATACAGCGGTTGATGGATGCTGACGATATGTGTTGGCTGGTAGGCCAGAACCAGATCGTACAATATTCTGGATTCCGGCTCGGTCAGACCTTGTTGGCCGTGGACCTCATTATTGATTCGGTTGGAAGCCGGAAAGTTTCGGTTCAGGTCAATTCCCGATGCATTGGCCCTTGTTCTGTTTGCTTGCCCGTCCGGATTCGCCAACGGCACAATCAAAACGGTGCAACCGACCAGCAAGGCCGGTCTGGCCCTGAGTTTGTCGATAAGGCGATAGACCAGAGGCGTTCCAGCATCCTCATTGCCGTGGATCGTCGCGACGATCATCACCTTTTCTCCTCCGCCAGTTCCGACAGTGATTAGCTCAATGGGACGCTGCTGGACCGAATAGCCCAGGACTTGAACGGATGCAAGCTGGGGCCGCTGAATGGTGGGCGCATAAGGGTCTCCACAACCCGCCAAAATCAGACAACAAGCGATGATAAAAACTTCAATCTGATGTATTTTGTATAACTTCATTGACACTATTTTTATCGTTAACCCCGTATTAATCTGTAAAAATCCGCGCGTTGAGCGGAGCAAAATCCCGATCCATTGGGGCGATTTCATTCTTTTGGCAGGAGAATCTTAAAGTGCATGCCGCACCCTAATTGGGAATCGACGGATATACAGCCGCCGTGCGATTCGATGACTTTTTGACAAAAAGCCAGTCCCAGACCATTACCGTTTTTCTTGCCGTCGGTGTAAAAAGGCGTAAAAATATGATGCAGTTTATCCGGATCGACGCCGCACCCGGTATCGGATACTTCGATACGGGTAAACTCCGCTTCCTCGAAGGCACGGATAGAAAGTGTGCCGCCTTTTTTACGCATGGCGTGGCGGGCATTGAGCAGGAGGTTCATCAAAACTTGTCGGATTGAACCGGCGTCCGCCGTGATACAGAGTTCTTTGTCAACGGCCATAACCAGTTTGATCTTGTCTTTGGAAAAGTCCCTGCCAATACAGCCAAAAACATCATCCAGCAGGGCGGTTAGATTGCACACTTTGGTTTGAGTTTTTTCCGAATTCGCCAAAAGCATTACTTTTTCAAGCATTTTCCCGGCCTGCGTGCTGAGTCGCTCGGCCTTTTCCAGGGCCTTTTTGCTCAATTCCGCATCATCGGGATTTTGAAGGGCCAATTGTGCGTAACTAACAATGGGAGTCAGAAGATTGTTCAGTTCATGCGCCGTCATCGCCCACGCCATGCCCAAATTCGCCAGTGGCTGTAATTCCCGCAATTGGGTGTCCAATGCCTCAAACTGCATCTGACTGTCCACGACTTGTTTGTGCAGTGATTTACGATTTTCAAGTAAACTATTCAATTCACCTCTCCGAAAGAAGTCGTTTTTCGATACCCGAAGCACGAAATTTGAAAGTATCAGTCAAAATAATATCGGCAATTATGAGTCTTTTCCTTGAGCCAATGAATGAGCGAGTTGAAACTAAAAGATAGGTGGTATCTTGTTTTTGTCAGAAGTTTGGTATTCTATTGACAATGGCGGCCCGGCACAGTAAATTATTCCCTCTGGAATAAGATAATTAATCCCGTAGCGAGGAAATGATAATGCCTAATCACGAAGTTCAAAGACCGAAAGTTTTGGTTGTTGATGATAATTTGCAGAATCTTGAATTAATCCTGGCCTATCTTGAGGATATTGACTGCGAAACAGTTTCTGCAGAAGGGGGGCAGGAGGCACTTGAAATCGTTGAAAACGATTTGCCGGACCTGGTGCTTCTGGATGTAATGATGCCAAAAATCAGCGGATTTGAGGTGTGCAAGCGAATCAAAAACAATCCCAAAACAGCTGAAATTCCAATTATTATGGTTACGGCCCTGAGCGAAATGGGGGACATCGAAAGGGCGATCAACTCCGGCACCGATGATTTCCTGAGCAAACCGGTGAACAAATGGGAGTTGTTGACCCGTGTTAAAACCATGCTCAAGCTAAAGCATCTGACCGATCAACTGGAACGGACGCTGACCTATTTGAGTGAAATCGAACAAGGTCTTCAGTAATAACCTATACCCGCACACTGTTTCACGGAGGGTCTATCCGGTTGATGCGTAGGTGTCGGTGTGAATGTTGTAAATTCTGAGTTTCAGATATTGCTCGTTTCGATACCGGACTTTCAAGGCATTCTATCGCCATGTACTCAAAGACCACCGGCATATATAGAGTAGCTTGTAACGATTTATCATGGTTCCAACTATGGGGTTATGTAAAATAAGAACGAACGGAACCATTTAGAAAAGGAAATTGTTCAGTGAATATAATGAATGACCAACAGGCATTTGCCCACTTAAAACAACTTGCCAACAGCAAGGGAATCGATGTTTTGGGTGCAAAGGTTTGCCGTACTTCATCCAGGTTCTGCCTGGGGGTCGAACATGGGGATTATAACGGCACCGAACTGTTCGGAGTGGGGACCGACCGGTTTATCTGGATGGCATACAAGCCCAATGGCACGAATACCATGCGGTATTACAGTGCCAACTTTCCTGATGATGGTGTTGTTGAGTTTGAGATTGGCAAGACGCCCCCACCTCAGTCGGCGGATGTCCATGACACATGGGCACGATTTCCCTATGGCACAGACCATATCTTGGCTCGCGAGGGTTATACGCTCACTCAAGGTGTTGATGCGGTGCTTTACGGCAATATTCCCGGCGGTGGCATGAGCCGCAGCGCTTCGCTGACGCTGAATCTGATTCTTTCCACGCTGGATGCCAATGGGGTCACCGAAAAAGACCGGTTGAAAATTGTTGATATGGCGCAGATGGTTGAAAACGACTATATCGGTTCACCCTGTGGCAAGTTGGACCAAATTATGATATTGTTTGCCAAAGAGGGCATGGGGACACATTATAATCCAAAAGACAGAACAATTGACTATGTTCCGCTGGGAACCGGTGGCCAGGATATGCGGGTTGTTGTGATGGATACAGGAACCGATCGGCCGGGTCTTGATAAATCTACATACAAAGTCAGACGGGCGCAATGTGAAGAACTGGTGAAACTATCTCAAAGTAATGGCTTTGAGATTTCGTGTCTTGCAGATGTGAAAGATCAGAAAATCTATGGTCAAATTTGTTCTAAATTTGAAACTTCACATCCGGAACTGTGCATGAGACTGAAATACATTTTTGAAGCTCAGCATAGATTTTATCAAATGCTTGATGCCTGGAAAGCGGGCGATGTCAAGACGGTCGGCAGAGTATTTAGAGAAGACGGCCTTGGCCTTAGAGATGATTATGTGATTTCAGGTCCTGAACTTGAAGCGATGTGTGATATTGCCAGAACGATTCCCGGTGTGCTTGGTGAGCGCATGCTTGGCGGTGGTGATAAAGGTGCTTCGGGGGCACTTGTCGAATCAACAAGCGTTGAGAACTTAAAACATGCTATTGATACACAATACCCTAAGCTTATGCCTAATTACGCGGATAAATATGCCGTTCACACATGTAAGATTGTCAACGGTATTAAAATTTTTGAGAAAGTTTTATGATGAGCGGATTCAACTCATAAGTACAACTGAGTCGTCAAAATTGTGGTGAGTTGTTATACTCTCTCACTGGATTTTGGTTACCTCATAAAGAGCGCCTTTCATAATAATACACAATATTACTCCAGAACTCTCCAGTTTACAATGTCCAACTAATAGGGGGATCTACCCCCCGACAATCGTTACATCCTGCACGATTATCATAACCTCCTTATGGGGCAGATATTTACAGCTAAGTTTCAACCTCTTCGATTAATCCGCCTCCCTCACAGGACGATAATCTCATTGTTCATACAGCAAAACATTTATATTTGAATAGGGAACAACCGACATGAGCAAACTCTTGGAGATATTTGGAAAAGGATTAACTGTTAACACAGCAGAAGTTATCCGGCATTGGCTCAGCCGAAAACTTTCACACCAAGAGCCATCCAACCGTACTGATTTCCTCCTGAAAATACATGATTGTCTTGCAAATCGAGAGCTTGTTCAGGTGGAAAACAAGATTCGTGAGTATTTGAGCGATTTTCCGGAATGCGTCTTAGGCCGTATGGCCGCTGCGGCCGCTTGCCTCCTGCAAAATGAACCTGAAGAAACAATCGAGCAAGTCCAGAGTGTGTATTTGAGGCAACCCGCCAATACGATGGCGCTTTATGTGATGGGGTACTGTTATGAACGGCTGGGACAAATCGAGCAGGCTCTGGAATTCTATCAGGACTGTCTTAAATTTAAGAGTTTTCTTCAATTACCGAGACAGAGAATGGCCGCGATTTACCTAAAAGAAGGGCGGTTAGGCAGGGCGGTCAAAGAGTATGAGATATTAACCTCCGAACACCCCGATGACATCTCATCTATTATCCTGCTTGGGCAGTTGTATCTTGAATCCAACAAAATAGAACAGGCAATTGACACATTTAATCTTGGAATTCTTTCTCATCCGGATAACTTTATGGACTCCGAGAGGGACGAAGAAATACAAGGTCTTGTTGAGTGCGGGATGTTTGAGCAGGCCCTGGAAGCAATCAAGTGGACGATTGAGCAGGTTGGCCCGTCTCAGGACTTATTGGTCCAAATGGGCGATGTCTATAGTCAGTGGGAAAAGGGATCGCAGGCGATTGCATGCTACGAGAATGCAATACTCTCACAACCCAGTTCGCTCGAAGCCAGGATAAAACTGGGTACTCATTACTTAAGAAATCAATGTTTTTCGCTTGCGGCAGAGGAATTTAATAAGGCCTCGGATATTAACGATGAGATATTGGATGCTTATATGGGCTTGGCGGTTGCCCAAAAACTATCTGGTTTAGAGGAAGATTCACGGCAAACCCTTTCACTGGCGTCCTCGATCCAAAAAAACAGTGTTTTACTGGTTACAGAGACGGCAACATTACAATTCCAGTCAATTTTAGATGAAAATAACAACACCAATGAAGGGTCCGATAAAAGAATTGTTACAATTAAACAGGTCATTCGTGCCTATCAAAACCAAATTAAACGAACTGTTACACATGCGGATATTCATAATAAGTACGGTATTTTGATGATGCATGAGAGCAAGCTCTCCGCAGCAATTTGTGCGTTTGAAAACTCGCTATCCAAGAATCCAGTGAATTATCGAGTGCTGTACAAACTCGTAATCTGTCTCTGCGATAACGGTCAACCTGAAAGAGCTTTGGAAGTACTGACAAATTCCGAATCCTGTAAGGCAAGCGCATTTGAGAAGTATTATCAAATGACGATGTTGTTTGCTGACAAAAAAGCATTTGCGGCGGCAATGAAAAAAACATGTACAATAAAATCCACCGAATCCTGCGGGCCGGTTGAGTTGAGGGACGGCGTGGAAGACATTCTTGAATCGCTTGGAATCATTGATCGCAACTATACAAGCTGGGAGCGAATAAACGAAACTTCCGCGTATTTGTCCGAACTGTTTGACAAAAAACAGCACCAGAGCCGCCTGTAGAGTTGATTAGCGAGGATAAACCAACGAAAACGGATTCAAACCCTGATTTTGACCGAACCCTCATTATTGTGATAAATCGGCCCCTATTTACCCCAATGCAACATAAGATATGTTATAGGACTTTCAAGGTGGCGATCAAAAACAGGGGTAATACTGTTTATTAAAAAAATTAGAAATCTCTCAGTGCCAAGGGTTTATCCAGAATTTCCCTCAGGACGATCGCTGTTCGCAGATTCCGCGGCTGTCGTATCATCGCCGCCAGAGAAGTGTCTGCACGGCTTTGTTTGACAGCTTTTACTTCATGGCTCTTTACCGCCTGCGGTCTCTGGACTGGTTTGGGCGATTGAGCTTTTACGCTGACCGGCTTTTGTTGCACATTTCGTGGGTGATTTCTATGCTGCACAGAATACCGATGTCTTTCGGCCTGAACCTGATGCGTCGGATAGGTTTTTCGTGGCACTTGGCGAGCCAGCGGCGGTTCAACTGCCCGTGCTGAATGAACTGTTTTTACCGGCTCGGTACGGCTTGGCGGTTGGGACTGTGTTCGGCCCGGACTGTTCCCGACTTGCCTGCCATGTATCTCCTGAAATCGCCTTTGGACGGCTTTTTTTAATTCTGAGGGGGTTTCTTCATCGGATTCCTGCTCTCGGCTCTTCGCCCACCCTTTGGCTAACGCTCCAATAATATAGACCCCGAATATCAGCAAGGGACCGATCATTTTGAAAAAGTCGTCGGCCTCCGCCAGCACTCCGAAGCACATGAAACCTGAAATTGGGTTCATATTATTCTCTCTTCTCCGGGCTTCCTTTTGCGATAGAATCCCTCATGGAAGTATCGGCATTGATATTCTTCATACGGTAATAGTCCATAATTCCCAAATGGCCCTGACGAAATGCTTCGGCCATCGCCTTGGGAACTTCGGCCTCTGCCAAGACGACCTTGGCCCGGTTCTCTTGCACAGAAGCGACCATTTCCTGTTCGCGGGCCACTGCCATCGCGCGGCGTTTTTCCGCTTCGGCTTTGGCACGCTTGAGATCCGCTTCGGCCTGTGCGCCCTGCAGCTGAGCGCCGACATTGACTCCCACATCGACATCAGCAATATCGATTGACAGAATCTCAAATGCCGTCCCTGCATCCAAGCCCTTGGACAATACGGCTTTGGATATGCCGTCAGGATTCTCAAGCACACTTTTATAGGTTATGGCACTGCCGATAGTCGTTACAATTCCTTCACCCACACGGGCAATAATGGTCTCTTCTGTGGCTCCACCGAT
>QNBU01000033.1 GCA_003644215.1 Planctomycetota bacterium | reverse complement strand
ATTTTCCGCACCCAGGCGAACGGCCATTCTCGCCGAATCCATCGCAACATTGCCGCCGCCCAGCACAGCCACATTTTTACTGACGGCAATTGGCGTTTCAGCTCCCTTGCCGAACTGATAGGCCTTCATCAGATTTGCGCGAGTCAGGTATTCGTTCGCACTGTAAACACCCACAAGGTGTTCGCCTTCGATATTCATAAACTTCGGCAAGCCAGCCCCGACGCCAACATAAACAGCGTCATATCCATCTTCTTCCATCAGCTCTTTGATGGTGCGTGTGCGGCCAACGATGAAATTACAGATAATTTCAACGCCCATTTTCTTGAGGACATCGATTTCCTCCTGAACGATGGACTTGGGCAGACGAAACTCAGGGATGCCATAGACCAGCACGCCTCCGGGTTTATGAAACGCCTCAAAAACCGTTACCTCATGCCCGGCCCTGCGAACATCGGCAGCAACGACGATCCCACCGGGACCGGAACCGATGACGGCACCTTTTTTCCCCGTAGGTGATGCGACTTTGGGGGGTTGGCTGTCAGCTTTCGCCAAGTCAGCGACATACCGTTCCAACCGCCCGATGGATACGCTTTTTTCGGGATCTTTGAATTTTTTACCCACCGTACACTGCTCCTGACACTGTACTTCCTGGGGACAAACCCGTCCACAAACAGCTGGCAGCAGGGAGTTCTCTTTAACGATCGCCAACGCCTCTTCATCCTTGCCCTCTGCAATGGCGACCACAAAATCACGGATGCGAATTCGCACCGGGCATCCATCGATACACGGCGCGTTTCTGCATTGCAAACAACGCATCGCTTCCAGTCGAGCTTGAATTTTGGTATATCCAAGAGCCACTTCATCCATATTGCTGCATCGCTCGCCGCCGTCCTGCGCGGGCATATCCTGTGCGGGAATCTCATAGCGATCTTTCGCTTTCAACTCGCCGGCATTCTGTTTTTCAATCAACTGCTGAAGTTTTTCACTCAATTTTGTCACAATAATTCTCGTTATTTCTTAAGTCCGATCCTGCATTTATGGTCTTTGAAATTGTCGAATGCTTTTTGCTCAAGCACTTTATAAGCACCCATCCGCTTCATCATTTGGTCAAAGTTGACTTTGTGGCCGTCAAATTCCGGTCCGTCCACACAAACGAATTTTGTCTCGCCACCAACTTCCACACGGCATCCGCCGCACATCCCGGTTCCGTCAACCATAATGGTATTGAGCGAAACCTGTGTCGGAACGCTAAACTCTTTCGTTGTTTCACAACAGAACTTCATCATAATCGTTGGTCCAATGGCAATCGCGAAATTAGGTTTTGGATTGCGACTACAAACTTCTTTGAGTGGCTCGGTAACCAAACCCTTCCGGCCATACGATCCGTCATCCGTAAGCACGATCAGTTCATCACTGACTGCCCTGAAATCATCTTCAAGGATAAGCAGTTCCTGATTTCTCGCTCCCAAAATACTGATGACTGTATTGCCGGCCTCTTTCAGAGCTGTGGCGATCGGCAGTAGCGGCGCCCCTCCGATCCCCCCGCCCACGCAAACAACTGTACCAAACTTTTCAATATGTGTTGGTTGCCCAAGCGGCCCGACAACATAGCCCATCGCATCCCCCTCATCAAGCTCAGCCATCTGGGCCGTGGCTTTCCCGACCCGTTGATAAATCAGACGGATTGAACCTTTATCTGGATTTGCACCGGAAATTGTAAGAGGAATGCGTTCGCCCGCATCTTCGTCAACAGAAACGATGACAAATTGACCTGCCTTCCGGGCGCGGGCGACCAAAGGGGCCTCCACATCCATTTGGAAGACATTTTCCGATAATTTTTGATTGCTTAAAATTTTAAATGACATCACAACCCCTTAATATAAATAGCGCTATAACTACAACATATGGATATGGACGACCAACACAAGAGCAGGCAGTGTAATCAAGTGTGGGGTAACATTCAAGGGCTTTCTCGGTAATGGTGGACTACCTTTTATTGTGCATTGAGAAGACCTGCAAGACAAGCCGCTCAATCGCTATAGAAGCTGTTGTTTGTCCTGTTTTTAGGCCGAAGTCGATGCGACCCAGTTCGGCTAAAATCCAAGCAAGCTGCGTTAGCGACAACCGCTGTAGCTGTTGCAAAAACTCGTTCTGCTTAAACCGAACCCCTGTTTTCATGGCGGCTTGCTGTGGAGAAACACCCTTCGATATCAGGGCTTTCGCTCGAAATAGCCTGCGGAAATGGTACCCAAAAGCACCCACCACGGAATACTCAGCATTTTTGTCGGCCGCAAACATATTTCGGATTCTGGAAACAGCCGGGCCAATCCGACCAGCACTGACAGAATCGATCACGCCAAAAGCATCAAACATCCGATTGTGGCCAATCAGGGATTCAATATCGTGCGTCGAAACCGTTTTTTTTGGAGACACATAAACGGCGAGCTTATCCATTTCCCGACACAGCCGCCCCGGCTCATCGCCCACCAATTCAACGAGAAATCGGCTGGTCTGCCCATCCAGTCGAATCGCGTGTGCCTGCTGAGCATAGGACGAAATATAACCGGGCAGTTGATTGGAATACATCCGACCGACTTCGATCAGACCCCCTGTTTTTTGGAATTTCTTATGAAGCCGTGTTCGTTTGTCCCACGAACAAACCGTTAGAATAAGTGTCCCCGATGGACTCATAGCGTCCAGATAAGACATCAGTACATCGCCATTGGCTTTGACAAACGGCTCGGCATCTTTGATTAACACCACTCGTTTAGACGCTAAAAAAGGAAGGGTTCGCAACTCATCAAGTACATCAGAGACTTGTGCTTCATTAGCCCTCGGCTCATATAACGCCATACTCCGATCTTCATCGCCCAGCACCGCATCCAGAAGTTTCTCGCATTCCTTACTGACAAGAAATGGGTCCAGACCAAAGATTACATAAAACCCTAAACCGTGTTGTTGTTTTGTTGCCACTGCCAATCCGCTATTCTGAGTCTGCTACCGTTTCATCTTCTTCATCAACAGCGATCAGCCGTTCCGCAGCCACCAGCCGATCACCCGGCTTCAGCGAAATCATCCGAACGCCGGCGGTATTTCGTCCGATGGCCCGCACCTCTTCCAGGCCGGTTCGCACGATCATGCCGTTGGCTGTGATCATCATCAATTCATCATCATCGTGTGCCGCCGTAATCGTTACCACTTCGCCGTTCCGGGCGGTTGTCTTGATGTTAATCAGCCCCTTACCGCCGCGGCTCTGCGTACGATAGTCGCCCAACTCTGTCCGCTTGCCATAACCCATCTCACAAACCGTTAGCAGCGAAGCACCCTCTTCGGCGATCACCATCCCTACGACCGAGTCGTCATCCCGCAACGAAATCCCGCGAACGCCGCGGCTGACGCGGCCCATCGAGCGAGCATCGGATTCATGAAATTGAATCGCCATGCCCTTGCGGGTTCCCAGAATAATCTTATCGTCTCCGCTGGTGATAGCAACTCCAATCAAAACATCATCATCGTCCAGCTTCAGGGCTCTTACCCCATTGCTTCGCGGATTGCCATAGGCGCTGAGAACCGTCTTTTTGACAACGCCGTTTTGCGTCGCCATCAACAACTGCCGCTCATTGTCGAATTCGCGGACATTAATAATCGATGTTATCTTTTCGTCCTTGTCCAATTGCAGCAGATTGATGATATTGCGTCCCTTGCTCTGGCGGCTCATCGCAGGCACATGATACACTTTCAGCCAATGGCAGATGCCCTTACTGGTAAAGAACAACAGATAATCATGCGTCGATGCGACAAACAGATGTTCCAGGAAGTCCCCTTCCTTAGTATCCGACCCGATAATGCCTCTGCCGCCACGGCCCTGCCGACGATAGGTATCAATCGGCATTCGTTTGATATAGCCGCCATGAGTAACAGTAACGAGCGTTTCCTCCTCGGCAATCAAATCTTCCATATCAAAGGCCTCCGCTTCGTCCACAATGATCTGTGTGCGACGCGGCTGCTTGTATTTTTCCTTGATTTCATACAGGTCTTCGCGGATCACATCCAACTGGAGATCACGACTGGCAAGGAGGGCTTCATGGTCGGCTATTTTTTCGGCCAGTTCGGAAAATTCCTTGGCCAGTTTTTCGATTTCCAGCCCGGTTAACCGCTGAAGCTGCATAATCAAAATCGCATCGGCCTGCGGCCCGCTCAGGAAATGATCGTTATTCGTGTGCTGGTCGATAAACGCTTCCGGCAGCAATTTAATCAATGTTTGTGCCTCGGCCAAACGAAGCGGCTTCTTCATCAGGTTAATTTTCGCCGTCGGACTATCAGGCGAGGCCTTAATCAGAGCGATGATCTCATCAATATCCCCAACCGCGAGAATCAAGCCCTCCAGAATATGGGCGCGGTTACGGCACTTTCGCAGCAAAAACCGGGTCCGCCGACGAATCACGGTCAGGCGATGATTAATATACAGGCGAAGCATCCGCTTGATATTGAGCGTTTCAGGCCGGTTGTTGACCAATGCGACATTGTTGACGGCAAAGGTATGCTGCAAGCTCGTAAATCGATAGAGCTTATTGATAACAACATTGCTGTCTTGGTCTTTCTTCAAATCCACAACGATCCGCATTCCCTTACGGTCGGATTCGTCCCGAATATCCGAGATTTCCTGAATCTGGCCGTTGCGAACGCAATCGGCAATCTTGGAAACAATCGTCGTCTTGACCACCATATAGGGAATCTCGGTAATGACGATGCTTTCTCTGCCGCGTTTACTGGTTTCAATATGATATTTGCACCGAAGCTTCAGATGCCCGCGACCGGTTACATAAGCGTCAAGAATGCCCTTTCGCCCGCAGATGATACCGCCGGTCGGAAAGTCCGGAGCCGGGAGCCGTTCGAGAATTTCCTTGAAGCCGCATTCGGGGTCTTCAATAACCAAAAGTAAAGCATCACACACCTCGCTGACATTATGCGGTGGGATATTGGTTGCCATCCCGACAGCGATCCCGCTACCGCCGTTGACGAGCAGATTAGGAAACTTTGCGGGTAAAACCGTTGGTTCCTGACGGGTTTCGTCGTAGTTCGGCACATAATCTACGGTATCCATCTTGAGGTCTTCAAGCATATCCGTCGCCGCACTCGTCATCCGCGCTTCGGTATATCGCATCGCGGCGGGCGGATCGGCGTCGATACTGCCGAAGTTCCCCTGCGGATCCACCAACTGCACCCGCATATTCCACTGCTGACCCAACCGCACCAGCGTCCCATAGGTGGCTTGGTCACCATGCGGATGGTAGTTACCGCCGGTGTCACCGACGATTTTGGCGCACTTACGATGCTTCGACCGCGGCCCTAAGCTCAAATCGTTCATCGCAACAAGAATTCGTCGTTGCGATGGCTTCAGTCCATCCCGCACATCCGGCAAGGCACGGGCAACAATAACACTCATCGCGTAATTCAGATAAGAATTCTTGAGTTCATCAAGAATTTCCATATCTTCAAATTGTTCGCCGCCAACAGCGCTTTCTTCCATAAAACAGTACCTTTAGAAATAGGGTTTATCGGTTTGGGCAGCGGAGTCCATCAGCCCATAAAAACAGGAACAGTGATGTTAATCGAAGTCCCCGAAAATGTCAACGAATCCTTTTGATTTTAAGATACAAAAATCTTATTTTTGCCATATTTATGTGCATTTTTGAGGAAAAATGGACCCCGGCAAAGACCCACTTGTTTGCGGCCTAATACTCCCTCTCCGAACCGCCGGAGATGACTTTGAGATTGCCGATGTTCGGGATCATCGAGGGCAGTTTGCCCGCTGGTCGGAATGCCTGCGACCAATAGACCATCACGGCCTTGCCCATCATATAATCCCGCGGCACAACCCCAACACGATAGGGAAGTTCGTTATTGCTAATACCGGGAGTTGACCAAAATCGTCCGTCCAAACTGTTATTGCTATTATCGCCGCAGACAAAAAACTGATCCTTATCAAGGGTGAACGGGGTTTCCTTTGTTGCCCGCAGTGAAATAGATTCTTCGCCCATGTAGAAGATGTCGCGATACAGCCCGATGTGCCTGATTTGAGACGGTCCACAGGCAAATATCTTAACCGTAGGCGGCTTTTCGTAGTCCGCCTGAATGGGCTGGAAACTTTCATCCCTGGAAAGATCATACGAAAATCGCTTATCCCCCCAGCGGAACACCAGAAGTTGATCCACATTGGCAAATTCAAATTTCTCGAATCGACCTATCTCAATCCCACTGGAGAGCATGGGCGGCCGCAGTTGCGTCGTTGTTCCGTCAACTATTTTCGTAAAGACCATCGCCCCGTCAAACTCCACTCGCGCCGAATAATGCACGCCGTATTTCTCAAGGGACGCCCCGACATAGCCATCCGGATTATCACATTTCGCGTAAAAGCTCACCATCAGATCGCTGACAATAGGCTTAAACGAATACCCCGAGCTTTCATTGTACCCATAAGACGCCCGGAAATCATTGGGATTATCGGGAACATAAACCATCGTGTGCCGTTTGTCTGTTTTTTCGCCCAGTGTAAACACGGTCTCATCGTTGAGCAGCCATAGGGAATTCGGCTCATTTTCAAAAGGCGGCTCCCATGCTTTGTTGTTGACATCCTGCCCCTGCGAAACCAGCTCATTAAAATGCTCCGCTGCCTCGAGCGGCTGATAATCCTGCAAGAAAATCGGCATCCAGAGTTCTTTCTGGACACTGGCGGGCTTTCTTGCAATTTTGCCGTTGATGGACACATCCCCGTTGATTAGCTCGACGGTTTCCTCAGGAAGTGCAATCAGTCGTTTGATATAGTTATCCAGCGGGTTTGTGGGATTCTTGAACACGACGACATCCCATCGCTGCGGCGGGAAAAACTGATAGATTGACTTGAGAACAAAGATGCGATCTCCGTTGTTAACCGGCCCCAAAGCATAACCCGGCTCAACATAATTGCAGTTCGGACATTGCGGCCGGGCATAGCTGACTGCATCATTGCCAACATCGAACGGATGGCCGCATCGAATACAGCGAATCCGGTAATGCTTTCCGCGCAGCGTTTCAGCCATACTGCCGGTGGGAATCTGAAAGGCCTGCATCGCGAATGTCATAAACATCAGCGCCAGAATAAAAGCCACCACCAGCCATTCCAGCAGCGTAACGATGCTTTCGACCGAATGCTGATGCCGATGGGCTAAACTCTCTTGTGGTTGAGGTCGCTTTTCTTCCATGGTTTCATATTGCCCGGGCTAATCCTTGCCGCCGTAAATCATCTTCATACCATCCGGGAACGGAATCCATCGAATCGGTTCTTCCTTCAGACGATAGCCTCCCGGCCAATGCACAAAAAACGCCTTGCCGACAAAGTAATCTTTCGGGACAACTCCGGCGTGATAGATTTTATCATTATTGGCCAGTCCGGGCTTTGTCCACATTCTCGAATCAGCACTGAATGGGCTGTTATCACCGCAAGCAAAAAACTCGTTGTCGTTCAGGGTCATCGGATGATCGCGCGAGGCCTGCTGAACCCGATTATCTTCATCGCTCGACAGATAGTAGATATCCCGATACAAACCGATATGCGTCAATCGTAGTTTGCCGCTACCGAGTATCTGAACCTGCGGCGTAATCTGCCGGTCGGTTCCCGCCGCGTCAATATCAACTCCCATGTCGTGGACGACCCTTGATGAACCAAACTCCAGAACGAGTTGCTGATCCACCACAGCGAAACGAAATCGGCTCGTCTTGCCCAAATCAGTGCGTCTGCAGCTTCCCTCTTCAATCAAAACTTGCTGGCCGCCGGGGGTTAACCGGAAAATCCGCATGGTTCCATTCGATTTAATCCAGCCCTGATAAGAAATTCCGTATTTACTGATTTGGGCGCCTGCCGCCGAATTGGCCCACATCCGGGGATGACACTGAACCATCAGATCGCTGCAAACAGGCATCATCGGAAATGAGGCGGGGTCATCATAGGCATAGGTCGCCCGGAAATCATTGCCATGCTGGTCATTGTACTGGATTCGGTGAATGCTCTCGCCATCGCTACTCAATTCAAAAGCCGTCGAACCCATCGCAGATAGATCCCACTTTGCCGTTCCCACATTTTCAAACGGCTGCTTCCACGGATGTCCGTTAAAACTCGCCTCATCCGGTCGCGCCGGTTGATAATCGTTGTCATAAACAGTCATCCAGAGTTCTTCCTGCACCTTTTCGGGCTTTCGCTGGATTTGGCCGTTAATAAAAATGTCCCCGTCAATAATTTGAAGCGTTTCGCCGGGCAATCCGATGCAGCGTTTGATATAATTGATTCGCGGCTCGGTAGGGTTCTTAAACACGATCACATCCCACCGCTTCGGCTCGAAGAACTGGTAAACACTTTTCAGCACAAAAATCTGATCGCCCTTGAAGACCGTCCGTGCATATGCCGGAACGGCTTTTCCGTCCTTGTATATAAAATATCGCCCATCATGAGATCGTATCGGCTTTGGTTCGGAATAGCCACAACTGGGACATCGCGGCGACCGCGGCCCAATCGGCATTTTTTTTGCGGGGTTGGCGGTATTTTTCACGCCGTATCGTTCTGAGATAAAATCATGGTCATAGCGAAATCCGCACTGGCCGCATCGAACACGAAAATGCGCCCCTCGCAACGTCTCGGCCATACTGCCGGTGGGGATGCGATAGACCTGCATTACAAAAATGATAAAGACCAGCGTACT
>QNBU01000032.1 GCA_003644215.1 Planctomycetota bacterium | reverse complement strand
GTATGGGCAACCCGATGGATGGTGCGCCCGACATGGTGATTGATAAACTCTGCGAGGCGGCTCAGGATCCGCGAAATCACCGTTACAGTGCCTCCAAGGGGATTTATAACCTCCGGCGGGAGATGGCGCTGAAATACGAGCGAAAGTGGGGCGTGTCTCTAAACCCTGACACAGAAGTCCTGGCCTGCATCGGCTCCAAAGAGGGCTTTAGCCATATGTGTTTAGCCATGCTCGGCCCAGGCGATACGGCCATCGTGCCGGATCCTGCGTTTCCGATACACATTTACGGTGTCGCCCTGGCAGGCGGCAATGTCATTTCGGTCCCGCTGGGCAATGACCAAAAATCGCTGGATACTATTTCGTATGTTTGTGAACATCTTTTCCCAAGACCCAAATTGCTGATTTTGAATTACCCCCACAACCCCACGGCGATGACAGTGGATACGGGTTTTTTTGAAACAGTCGTCGCCTTGGCCAAGCGGTTTGGTATCGCGGTTATCCACGATTTTGCGTATGGCGAAACGGCGTTTGATGATTACCAGCCGCCCAGTTTTCTGTCCGCCAAAGGGGCCAAAGATGTCGGTGTGGAGTTTACAACGATGAGCAAACCCTATGGCATGGCCGGTTTTCGGATTGGTTTTGCTGCCGGCAACAAAGAGATGCTCAATGCGCTGGCGACTGTTAAGGGCTATTATGATTATGGGATTTTCCAGCCGATTCAGATTGCCAGCATTATCGCGATGCGGCACTGTGAAGACGAAATTCATAAGCAGAACGCAAAGTACCAGTCCCGCAGGGATGTGGTGTGCGACGGGCTAAAACGCCTTGGCTGGCAAACCGAAGTGCCGCGGGCGTCGATGTTTGTCTGGACGCGCGTTCCCGAGTCGCATTCTAAGGGAAAAGGAAGCATCGATTTCTCGATGGAACTGCTGGAAAAAGCCAATGTGGTTATTTCTCCGGGTCGCGCTTTCGGAGAAAACGGCGAGCATTATATGCGCATTTCTCTGGTCGAAAATGAAAATCGCCTGCGCCAGGCAATGCGGAATATCAGTCGTTATTTACATGGAAAAGAAATTTAATGTGTGCGTAAAAAGATGATATAACTCTTTGTTTGCCAAAGGGATATGTGTGTGTTGCGGGCGTATTTTTTTGGCGATTCGGAAGAGAAAAAAACAAAAAAGAGCATTTTCTTCTTGACTTAACGGCGTATAGTTGCTTTAATAACACCATCAAACTCTTGGGGGAGTTGGAAGAAAGAAACTTTAGTGGTTAAGCTGTTTTGTATTTGGCAGGTTTTTTTCTGTTTTCAAGTAGTTGTTTCAGGCAGTTGCATTCGGGGGAGTCATTGGAAAGACTTACTGTCAAAGGTAAGGTTCGGAAAGATTGATTGGTTTTTTGAAAACTGAATCTTATTGTAATGCAGGAAGTTTTTTTGATTAAAGTATCGCATCAAACAAAACTTCATTTCTAAAGATCACGGAAGAGGTACGGAATAAGACTTTTACGAGGATAAGGATAGATTGCATCGAACGAGTGCGTGGAGGCACGATTTTGATGTAGCGAGAGAGAGGATTGATTACCGCCGCGAGGCGAATGAATTGCTCTTTTGGGAAGCACAAAGTCCTTTTGGGATCGTAAAAGCTGTTCGGTACTCTAAAATGTGATTTCACCGAGTCGAACTCCTTTTACCAATCGAAAAGTTTATTGTGCTTTGAAGCTATACTTTTTGTTTGGGTCATTTGGGAGATCGTGATGAAGAAGATACTATTTGTTGCAGTTATGTCATTGGCACTATTGGTTTCAGCAGCACACGCGGGGGTTGCTCCGTCTATACTACCGACAGATCAGGACACACATTACTACGGATCTCATGATCGTTCTTTTGATCTGGGATCAGGGAACACTCTCGATATCCATCTTGAGTTCGCAGTCTATGCAGGTACGCAAGCTCAGACCATGCAGGAATGGACAGGACACACCGGCGGAGCCGAATTTGTTTATGCCTACCAGGTTTTCAGTGAGACTTCAAGTACCGCCGCATTGACCTATTTTGCACTCACCGGCGTCAATCCCAGCGCGATTGCTGATATAGAGAACGACATTAGTGAAGCAGAATCTCTAAACGGAACCCCGTCCGGAGGTATAGGACCGGCCAGCAGCGATTTTAATACTTCAGTAACCAAAGCCATATGGCAGTTTGATGTGGGAACCCTTGTTCAGGGTACTCGATCGTGGTTCCTCTTCCTTTACAGCGACTATGACTGGATCAAAGGGGATATCGAGGTTCAGCCGCTTGCCGACGATGAGATTCCGATCCCGGGGGTTCCGGAGCCGACGACACTGGCTCTGTTGGCCTGTGGAACCGTTCTGTCTCTAAAACGAAGAAAAAAACAAGGGGCGTAGTCTGCGACACCTTTCTTGGGGGCAAAATAAGATGAAAAACCGTATGTGTAAAAATAGCGTGTATAATCTGTTGGTTTTGATGATCGTGTTGTCTGTGTCAGTAACAGCGGTGGCCTCGGACGACGGCTATGCTCTGCTGATCCAGACCAGTCCGCCGGACGCCGGCGCGGTAACGCCCGGATTGGGCGTTCATAAGACGGCCATCGGACAGACCGTCGCTTTGTCCGCCGTGCCGAAACAGGGCTATCAATTTCTCTACTGGCTGGGTGATGTGTCATCGACCAGCGGTCCGGATACCACTGTATCTGTTGATTCCCCAAAACTGGTGGTCGCGGTTTTTGCCAAGGCAGACTTTGATGAAGAATTACCGGGCGCCGGTATCGCCGATGGCCAGCATGCTCCCGGCGGCGGCAGGGGCTACAACCCAATTCAATCCCCGGGTTCTGTCAGCCCAGGGAGGTCTTTTGACAGTCCCAGCGGTTTTACATTTCCTGATTTCCCCGATGAACCGGATGATGGTGACATTCCCGTTCCAGGTGATGACAATAGCATTGATGACATCCCGGTTCCCGGTGACAATGAAGTACCAGAACCTGCAACCGTTTTTTTGCTGGGGCTTGGTTCGAGCATCCTCTTAAAAAGGATGAGAAAATAGAATGAATAAGTTGCCTCCTTTACGAATCTCCAAAATACCAGCACTGATAGGATAACTTTATAGGAGTATCCAAGGAAAAAACGGAGATTGGCACCGGAGGAGGTGTTGATGATACGGCTGAACGCATTTGGCGTTCGGCCGTATTTTTTTATGTAACCGTTTGCGGTTTATGGAACGAATGAACACGGATAAATTTTGACGAAATAGGCAGGATTGGCATCGATAAAATAAAAATCCTGTAAATCCTGTCTAAAAAGTAACCCGCGTTAATCTGCGAAATCCATGGTTTTTATTGCATTGATTACGATTTACGAAAGACGGCGACGACATTTTCCACTTCAACGACAAACAGTCGATTGTCCCCTTCAAAATCGACCGGAATCGCCCCCTTGGGATTGAATAAAACCTTATCGTACTGATTCAGCGGGACTTCACTGGACATCTCGACTTCCGCGGATACCGAGACAATCCACCCGGTGATCGTTGGAATTTCGATATTGTCGGGCAGTTGAATCCCGCCTTTGGTTTGCTTTTTGTCTTCATCCTTACGAATTAAAACGCGCATCCCAATGGGTTCGACGGTTTCAAATAAATCGCTTGCTTTGCTATTCTGATTTTTGTTATCGTTAACTTTTGCCATAGTGCCAACCCTACTTTTCGGTCTTCTTTTTTACAGCTTTTTTCACGGTTTTCTTTACAGTTTTTTTCGCGACTTTTTTCTTTGCGACCTTCTTTTTTGTTTTTTTAGGTTCTTTTTTGACAGATGCGATGGCTTTGCCTTCTTCGATGTCTTTTGGCGGCCATTTTCCCTCTTCCTGAAGCTGCTTTAGTTCGTCCAGTTTCTTCATACTGACAATCGTCCGGCAGCGGGGAAACCGGTTGCATCCCATGAACGGCCCGCGTTTACTTTGACGAATCACCAATTCGCCATCTTTGCATTTATAACACCGAACGCCTGTCGGTTCCGGCGGCGGCGGTGGCGGTAACGGGTTGCCGTCGGCATCCATTTTTAGAATCGTTTTGCATTCCGGATAACCCGAACAGCCCAGAAAGGCACCGAATCGCCCCGTTTTTTCAATCAGCGGCGCCGAACAGTTGGGACATTTATGCTCGGTCTCAACTTGCTCGACCATTTTCCCCTCACGGTCGCATGGACAGGCATACTTGCACTCGGGGTACTTCGAGCAGCTCAGAAAACGCCCGTTCTTGCCAAAACGATACACCATTTCCGCCTTACAGTCCGGGCAGGTATAGTCGCTGGGCTGAGTTTCGGCCTTGGCGTGCTTCATTTTTTCCGTGGCTTCTTCGAGCTTCTTGCTGAACGGCCCGTAAAACTCATTTAGAACCGAAACCCAATCCAGGTGCTGCTCTTCAATTTCGTCAAACTGTTCTTCCATATGCCGCGTAAACGCGATATCCATCACCTGCGGGAAAAATTCATCCAGCTTGTCGGTAACGACCTCCCCGATGTCCGTGGCGTGAAATTTTCGTTCAAGCTGCTCGACATATTTTCGATCCTGAATCGTCGAGATAATCGAAGCATAGGTACTCGGCCTGCCGATCCCTTCTTTTTCAAGCGCCTTAACCAGTGAGGCCTCGGTATAGCGGGCCGGCGGCTTGGTGAAGTTTTGTATGGCTTTGACATCGACCGCCGCCAGTGCATCGCCGCTTTTCATTTCCGGAAGCTGTGGATCCTTGCCGCCGGTTTTCCAGACACGGGTAAACCCGTCAAAGACAAGCACCCGACCGTTTGTCCGATATTGGCAGGAAAATTCATCCGCTGTTCCGGCAATTTCTACCCGGGTCGTATCCCATTGGGCCGGAGCCATCTGGCAGGAAACAAATCGCTGCCAAATCAAATTATACAGATTATACTGCTCGTCGGATAAAAACCTTCTGATGTCTTTAGGGGTCAGGTCCGGGTCCGTTGGCCGGATGGCTTCGTGGGCCTCTTGTGCGCCTTCCTTAGAGGCGTAACGGTTTGGTTTTTCGGGCAGGTACTCCGGCCCAAATTGGTTCTCAATAAAACGGCGCCCCGCGTCAATGGCCTCGTTGGACAGATGCGTACTGTCGGTTCGCATATAGGTAATCAGCCCCAGCGCACCCATCGAGCCAAGGTCGATGCCCTCATAAAGCTGCTGGGCAACCCGCATCGTGCGTTTGGCGGCAAAGCTCATACGGTTTGACGCGGCCTGTTGCAGCGTCGAGGTAATAAACGGCGGCGAGGGTCGGGTCTTGACACGCTTGGTAATAATATCAGAGATCGCATACTCACCCTTTTGCAGATTGGCCAGTACCGCCATCGCGTCCTTTTCGTTATCGACGCCAAATTTTTCGCCGCCAACACTGATAAGCTCGGCCTTGAATGCTTTGCGTTCTGCGAGCCATTCATTCTGCTGAATCAGCGTGCGTCCTTTGTCGGTGTCCGGCGCGTCATCTAAAAACCCCTGCCAATCCGATGTTAGATCAACTTTCAGGTCGGGCGTAAACACCGCCGGCATCAACCAGTATTCATCGGGGTCAAACGCCCGAATTTCCCGCTCCCGCAGGACGATGATCTTGACGGCAACCGATTGTACCCGTCCGGCACTCAGGCCGCGGGCGACTTTTTTCCACAGTAGCGGGCTTATTTGATACCCGACGATTCGATCCAGAATGCGGCGGGCTTGTTGTGCCATCACCCGATCCATATCGATTTTGCCGGGATTTTCAAAGGCCTTTTGGATGGCGTTTTTGGTAATGGCGTTAAAGACAACACGGTAGGTATTTTCGTCCTTTAAGTCCAGACATTCCTTCAAATGCCAGGCAATCGCCTCCCCCTCACGGTCAAGGTCAGTCGCCAGATAAACGCTTTCGCATTTTTTCGCGGACGATTTCAGCGTGCTAACCATCCGCTTGCGGCCCGGCGTGATCTCATAAGTTGGCTCAAAATCATTTTCGATGTCAACATTAATGCCTTTGGAGGGAAGATCGCGGATGTGTCCCACGGATGCCTGAACCTCGAAATCGCTGCCGAGATACTTATTAATGGTCTTTGCCTTTGCGGGCGATTCCACGATGACCAGCGATTTCCCTTTTGCCAATTTTGCCATAAGTTGTGTACCAGTATAATGATAAGTCTGTTTAATTCAAGCGTCATTGGCTTTGTTTAGCCGTCTTCCCTTGTTGGATTAGAGAATAGGTAACAACTTTCGTGCTACTATGTCAAGATATTTCCATTTCGCCGCACGAAAATAACTTTGAGAATCAAAAATAAAATCTCTTCCTGCTCTTCATGTTCTTCATGGTGATATTCCGGTTGTGTTCAAAAAGCCCTCGGCATCCAGATCACCGTCGGCATTTATTTTCACCGTTACCGCACCATCGCTTGCGGTATAAAATGCCCGCATCGACGATCCTTCATCGGGCTGATACGCATTCTTGAGCGATCTTCTTGAGCAACTTGCAATGATGATACCAGGTTTTAATGATTCGATAAAACGAACATCCAGATTCGTCGTAGAACCGTGATGCGGCAGGACGAGAACATCAACGGTCAAATTCGGGTTGCATTTAGTCAGCCGATTCTGGGCGGTGCGTTCGATGTCGCCGCAAAGCAGGATTTTGCGGCCCGCGTATTCAATGAGGACGACCTCTGATTTATCATTCTCAGAAGCTGAGGGTTCCGACAGGATTGTCTCGTCCGGCCAGATTGATTTGATTGTAAGTCCGCTTTGTCCGCGATAGGCCCCAAACGGTTTAATTGTTTGTCCCGTTTGAGTTAGGGCTTGGCAGACTTCTTTTTCAATCGACGGACTCTGTGCCGAATCCAGCAAGACCTGATTGGCGCAAATGTTCTTGATCTTAACGGCGGCGGCGACATCGCCAACGGCGTTGATATGGTCGATATCGCCGTGGCTCAAACAGATGGTATCCAGTGAGGAAATGCTTTGATTCTGTAAAAACGGCAAGATCGTTTTATTGGCGAGATTGCGATGGGTGATCGAACCGGCGTCAAAAAGGAAATACTCATTGCCGGGGGCGCTTAGCACAACGGCCTGTCCATGGCCGACGGAAAGACAGGTAATCTCAAGACCCTCTCGGTCGTTTATTTGAAAATGCGATGAAATACCCGGATAGAGAAAACAGAGCAGGATCAGGAAAACAACTCCTTTTTTGAGCCGCCGGTAGCAGGGCGAAAGCAGACAGAGCGTCAGCATCAAAAAATAGAGTGCAAAGACCAGCGATAAACCGGGCCGATACGAAAAGACCCGGAAGAAATCGATTTTTGATAAAAGGACAACGGTATTTCCAAATCCGGTTGCGGCGTGGTTGAGTATCCAGCCGAAAACCGCCGCGATGGTTGGGAATAGCGACAACAGCAGTATCTTGGCAAACCCCGCATACAGGATCGTCAAGACGAACGGCAGAACCAAAACCGTCCAGAGTGGCGAAAACGGGTTAATCTGCCCAAAATAATACAACAGGATCGGCGAAATCGTAACCCAGATCGAAGCACCAACCGCAAGCAGTTCAATGACCCGCCGAAACGGGCCTTTCAAACCCGCGAGAGATTTCGGAAAATAAGCAACGATGGGGTAAAAGAGTTTTGTCAGAAAATAAAATTTCATCGTGGGAAAAAACAGCAGGATGCCAAGCACCGACAGAAACGACAATTGCCACCCGGCGGCAAACAAATCATAAGGGCGGATAAAAAGCAGTGCCATCGCCGACAGGGACAGCGTATTTAGCGCACTGACCTGTCTTTTGAAAAGAACCGATGTGAAAAAAAAGCAGCTTATAAAGACCGCTCGCATCGTCGGCGCCCGAGCGGGGACGATCATTGCGTACAGCAGGATCACGACGATGCAAAGCACCGCTCGCGGCCGTTTGGTCAATCCCGTAATGCGAAGCAACCCCCACAGCGAAGCAGCCAGAATCCCCACATGCATCCCGGACAAGCTGATAAAGTGGGCCAGATTGGTATCCCGAAACGCCGCCATAATTTCCGGGCTTAGACCGCCCCGCCTGCCCAGCAGCAGGGCGGCCGTTAAGGATCGTACCGTCGTATCCGGCTCGTCCAGCAGGGCGCCGGCGGCCAGAGGATAGAGAACCGACCGTATTTTAGGCAGCAACGGCACGGATGAATCGACGACCTCAATGCCCTCAGCAATCGGAACCGCCGCGGCCAGATAAACGCCTCGTTGGTGCATATGTTTTTGCAGATCAAACTGCCCCGGATTCGCCGGCGGCGTAAACCGGCTCAGCCAGCAATCAATCCGAACCGTGTTGCCGGGTTGGATATGGCCAATGGGTTCTGAAATCTGGACACGGACTTTCCCCGTCGCCTTCAGCCAGCCGCTTGGCGTTTTTACACTTTCGGTTTCAAGGTAGAATGAGCTTTGAGAACCTAACCAGGGAATCGATGAAAGTCCCCTTGAGGGCGCATCATTTCGCACCGATGAAATCACTCCACCCTCCAGTGTCGCCAATTCCCTATTGTTTCGCAGATACCCGCTGATATGATGGGGCGGTGCATTGGTGATCGAATAAGAACGAACGGTTCCCAGAGCAAAGGTGGCCAGACACGCGCCGGTCAGTGCCAGAAAAAGGCGAAGCTCTTTTTTTGTTTTGAGAGTAAAAAACAGACACAACCCCGCCAAAATTGTCATAATGCATACAGCAATCCAGACGACAGAGGGAGGTTGTACTTTGTAGGCCAACAAAATACCGAGACCAAATG
>QNBU01000031.1 GCA_003644215.1 Planctomycetota bacterium | reverse complement strand
GTATCGACTCCATGATTGGAAAAATGCCTGCCGCAAGCCATTGCCACCCAGGTATCGCCAGCGGCGACCATATGGGTCGATGCGTGAAAAGCGAACAGTAGCATTCCGGCGAAAAGAACCGGCTTAAACCAGTTAAGTGTTTCTGTTTTATGTGGTTGGGTCAATTCATTCATTGAAGCATCCGTTCGTCTTCCTGGCAGCTTCTGGGCTCGGCCAGTCTTTTTTGCATTAACAAGAGATGAAACAGGAGGTATTTAACCAGTCAGATGCACCAAAATCAAGAAAAATGCTTGGATAACACACACTCTCGGTACGGACATAAGGTGTTTTTGAGAATCCCGGGGGTTATATCGGGCTTACTTGCGCCGCTGGTGCTTTTGTGGGGGTGCTTTTGTATTAACTTGTCAAAGTGCTTTATTAGCCCCTCTGTATTACCTGTAACCCTGCGCATTTTGGTCGAAAGGGCGAAATGGCGACGGGTATATAAAATGATAAATGCTGGTGAAATAGGGGGATAAATTTTTTTATTTTTCATGACTTTTTGTTTTCAACCCCTGCGCATTTTGGTCGAAATGCCGAATTGGCGACACGGGATTGCTATTGACTCAGGGGGGTGTTTCGGGTATGTTAAGCCCTTTGAAAATAGGAACTTTTGTGAAGAGAGAGTTATTTTATGCTAAAACGAACGCATGACTGCGGCCAACTGAGGTTGGATGATGACACACAAACCGTTGTTTTATCCGGTTGGGTGAACTCCTATCGGGATCACGGAAATCTGGTCTTTATCGACCTGCGAGACCGAAACGGGCTGGTGCAGCTTGTTTTTGACCCGGAAGCGGACGCGGCATGTCATAAAACGGCTCGCGACCTGCGGTGCGAGTGGGTCATCGCCGCCAAAGGCGTTGTTCGACCGCGCGGCGAAGGGTTGGAAAACCCCCGTCTGGATACTGGTCAGATCGAGGTGCTGGTTACAGAGTTGGAAGTGCTGAACACCGCCAAGACGCCGCCGTTTGAGATTGATGCGGCTGACCAGGTCAATGAGGAGCTTC
This sequence comes from Planctomycetota bacterium, assembly GCA_003644215.1. Taxonomy (GTDB): domain Bacteria; phylum Planctomycetota; class Phycisphaerae; order Sedimentisphaerales; family Anaerohalosphaeraceae; genus 4572-13. Next base: position 7,818 of record QNBU01000031.1, on the reverse strand, counting down.
GTCTGCAATACCGCTACATCGATTTGCGGCGGACAGCGATGCAGGAAAAATTAGCCGTGCGGCATCGGGTGGCCAAGATCGTGCGGGATTATTATGACGACAATGGTTTCTGGGAGATTGAAACGCCGATGCTGGGCAAGAGTACGCCCGAGGGGGCGCGGGATTTTCTGGTTCCCAGCCGGCTGTATCAGGGCCAGTTTTATGCCTTGCCGCAGTCGCCGCAGTTGTTTAAGCAGATTTTGATGGTCGCCGGAACGGATCGCTATTTTCAGGTTGTCCGATGTTTCCGCGATGAGGACCCGCGAGCGGACCGTCAGGCCGAGTTCACCCAAATCGATGTGGAGATGAGCTTTGTCGATGAAGATGACATTATGACGATGAATGAGGGTGTCGTTCGCCGTATCTTCAAAGAAGTGCTGGATGTTGACATTCCCAATCCGGTCATCCGAATGCCATATCATCAGGCGATTGACGAATATGGCATTGACCGCCCTGATATGCGGTTCGAGATGATCCTCAAAGACATTTCCGACATCGCCAAAGAATCGTCGTTTAAGGTGTTTACCTCGACCGTCGAAAAAGGCGGCATTGTCAAGGGGCTGTGCGCGCCTGGCGGGGCGACATATTCCCGCAGCGATATCGAGAAAAAGCTAACCGCTTTCGTGGCCGATTACGGTGCAAAGGGTCTGGCATGGATGAAGGTTGAAAAGAACGAGCAGGGCGTTGTGGTTCCCAAGAGCAGTATCGCCAAGTTCTTTACCGATGAACAATTGGCTCAGTTGGTCGAGCGGTTTGGCGCCAATGAAGGTGATTTGATGCTGTTTGTTGCCGACAAGGCGGACATCGCGAACAAAGCGTTGGCTCCGTTGCGTGTCCGGCTGGGTCGAGAGCTTGAGCTGTTCGATCCGAAGGACTATAAGTTTGTGTGGGTGGTCGATTTCCCGTTGTTTGAGTGGAACGAAGACGCCAAGCGGTACGATTCGCTGCACCATCCGTTTACCTCGCCGGTGGAAGAGGATATGGGCAAGCTGGAAACAGACCCGGGCAACATTCGCTCGCAGGCGTATGACCTGGTGGTCAACGGCTCGGAGGTCGGCGGCGGCTCGGTTCGTATTCACAATCCACAGACCCAGGCGAAAGTCTTTGAACTGCTGAATATTTCCCGGAAACAGGCCGAAGACCGGTTCGGGTTTTTCCTGAAAGCATTGGGCTACGGCGCTCCGCCGCATGGCGGCATTGCGTTTGGTCTGGACCGTCTGACGATGCTGCTGACGGGAACCGAAAACATTCGCGATGTCATTGCGTTTCCCAAGACCCAACGCGGCCAGTGCCTGATGACCGATGCGCCGTCGGATGTGGATCAGACCCAGTTGGATGAGCTGAATTTGCGCGTTTCAAAGCACTTGCATCAGATTGAAAATACTGAATAAGGTAGGGTTTTGGATTTAAGATTTTGTGCTTCGAGTTTTACCACAGGGGTTCGTATGGTGCAGAGCATAAAGCGGTATTATCAGCACATAAAAGAAAAGGTTTTTCGGAAATCTTTTTCGCTGGCGGAAAAGTGCCGCCTTCAGTTTGGCGGGGCGGTTCTTTTTAGTTTGATACTGACGCTTCTGATTCCGTATTTCTGGATGAATAAGCTGACCGAAAAAACGGCTCTGGATTCAGGGCGCGCGATCGGTCAGGTATTTTACGAAAATCATTTCAAAACAGGACCCTCAGAAAATCGTCCCCCGCTATCCGAAAGCGGGATCGTATTGACTGATCCGAACCGTTTTGTGCAATGGGTTCGTCTGTACAAAGACACCGAGCAGTCCCCGCCGGGTTTATCAGAGACCGAGAACGCCAAACTTGAGCTGGTACGAATCAGTGATACGCTCAGCGACATTGCATGGACCGAGCGCCGCCGGCAGACCGGGATTCAAAACCATTATTTGCGTCTTGTGCGGGTTCAGGAAAACTGCCTTCGCTGCCACACAGAGGAGGGCCTGCCACCGGCATTCAATAAAAATCAGGAAGTGGGTGTGTTGGTTGCCACCATGCCGGCGACTGCTTTGGTGTGGACGCTGTTTATGAATCGCCTGTTGATTGGGGTGGCCGGGCTTTTGGCGGCGACAGGGGCGATGGTGGCGTTTTATACCATCGTCCAGCGGGTCATCTTGCGGCCTATTCGGCAATTGCGGGCGCAGGTCAATAACATTGCCGACGGCAATTACGATAGTCGCAGCTCGATTAAGACCGGTGATGAGTACGAGCGGCTCTCTGATGCGTTTAATCATATGCTGGACAATCTGATGGAGGCCCAGCATAAACTCGAACAAGCCAATAAACGGCTGGACGCGAAGATATCGCAGCTTTCGGAAAAGAATATTGAGCTGTTCAAGGCGAATAAAATTAAAAGTGAATTTTTGGCGAATATGTCGCACGAGTTTCGCACTCCGCTTAACGCTATTTTGGGCTTTGCCGAACTGCTTCGGGAAAAGCCCGCGGCGGATGTCGAAAAGTCGAAACGATGGGCCGAGAATATCGTTTCAAGCGGGCGGTCGCTTTTGAATATGATTAACGACCTGCTCGACCTGGCCAAGACCGAATCGGCCAAAATGGAAGTCCATATTGACAAGACAAGTATCCCCAAACTTTTGGAGGGCCTGACGGCATTCTTCTCTCCGCTGACGGAGCAGAAAACGATTAAGGTTCGCCTCGATGTCGCCGACGATATCCCCCTGATTGATACGGACGCTCAAAAAGTGCAGCAGATTTTGTATAATCTGTTGAGCAACGCGATCAAGTTTACGCCTGAAGAAGGGCGGATCCAGATTGCGGCTGTGATGCGGGATGATACAACGGTGCGGATTTCGATTACCGATACCGGCCCGGGTATTTCGCATGAGGATCAGGAAAAAATCTTTGATAAGTTCCATCAACTCGATGGCTCCATTACCCGCAAGGGCGAGGGGACCGGCTTGGGATTGGCTATTTGCAGGCAGTTGGCGGACCTTCTCGCGGCGTCAATTCATTTAGAAAGTGCGATCGGAGCCGGTTCGACATTTTCACTGTATCTTCCAGTGAACCTAAAGACGCTGCAAGATGTCGAGGACAAAGCTCCCGGTGATATCGAGGGTTGATTTTTAGTATTGCCAAAAAAAAATTAGGGCAGACGAGTTGTTACGACAGCCGTTTTATTGGCTTCCAGTGAAGTCCTTGTCGTTGTTGTCGTTACGGCAAGCGTTGTCGTTTTGATTAGCCGCGGCAAAGGCCGAAAATAAAAAAGTAATTTGCAAAAACTCAAAAAAACATTTGCACGCTTCTGGCAAAATGATACAATCGTATCTGAAGTAAGAGGCGGTGATGGCACACCGAGCATATCGATTAAGGGAGTAATCACTAAAATCATTTAGCGCGTGGTGTATGCGCCGATCCTGAGTTGCCGTGTATGCACTTATATAGGTATCGCAGGAGTCGTGGGCAAGGATGCCTGCGGCTCGTTTTGCATTTGTGCCGAGGGCGTTTCTTTGGAATTTTTCGTCCAAAAACAAGCTCTCAAAAAACGGACTGTATTTCCGGACTCCACATTCCTTATAAAAATCAAATCGCTTTTTAAAATCAGCCCGTCCGTATCAGAAAGTGTTGTTTTATCGCCCCTGAACCCGGACGAATAATCGAAAAAAACTTGACTCAGGCATTTCTATTAAGTATGCTGACGGCATAACGGAAACGGCATTGTTTCTGTTTGTCGGGGGGTGTATTGGCTACGGATTGCCTTTCCCATTAAGTACAAAATAAACAGTCTAAGGCAGAAACAAGGACTCTGCATTAGCTGTGCGATTTGGAAAGGGATCCGTGATGGCAAAGAAGTTGACCATTTCATACGGCGGCAAAAAACGATTGATCAGAATTGCCGTGGGCCTTGTTTTAGTGTCTATGGTACTGTTGTGTATTGTTTTTCCGAAAATCGTATCGGCGGGCCGGCCTATTGTGCCTCTTCAGGCGACACTTTCGGCGGCTCTGCCTGAAAATCCGATTACACCTGCGCAGCAAACTCCCCGCGACAGCGTGGAGGAGCGGCAGTTGATCGCATCGCTTATGAAAGATGTCGTCGTCCAGACCGACTATGAAAAGCTCGCAGAAAGCGGGCGTTGGCGGGTGGTCCAAATGCGTGTAACGGGCTATTGCCCGTGCAGTCAATGTTGTGGTGTTTTTTCGGATGGTATTACGGCCAATAACCATCATATCCAGCCGGGTGATACATTTGTCGCGGCGGATAGATCCTATCGATTTTGGACCGAAATGGTGATTCCGGGCTATAACGACAGCCGATCAGTCAGGGTAATGGATCGCGGCGGGGCGATTAAAGGCAATCGTCTGGATCTATTTTTCCATTCGCATCAGCAGGCCCTGAACTGGGGCGTTCAATACTTGGATGTTCTGATAAAAATAGAATAATGGCCGCTCTTTCGGGCGTTTTTTCTTGACTTGCGGATACTTTTTGTGTATAGTTTAGGTGTTGTCGGTGCAGCGTGGCGATTAAGGCCTTTCGCATCTCTATCCGCGGTAGGGTGCAATAGTGGCATAGCGACAACAGGGAGTGCGGCCCACATTTTGCTTAAAAGAAGCGTGCCAGCCTCCCTTTTTTTATGCGCAGAACAGGCCATTGATGCCCTTGCAATAATTCCGCTTTGAAAGACTCCCTTCTTGTTTTGCCCGGCTATTTGTCTATAATAGAGTCTGATGAAGGATGAAACACTAAAAAGAGCGGTTCTTTGGGAGCCGGAAGAAGCACAAAAAGTTCGCTGTCTTTTATGCAATTGGCGATGTGTGATCGCGGATGGGAAATGGGGGCGTTGTCATGTCCGAAAAAATGTCGATGGCGTCCTGTATTCGCTCAATTATGACAAGTTGTGTGCCGCCAATAGCGACCCTATCGAGAAAAAGCCCCTCTTTCATTTTCAACCCGGATCGAAAAGTTTCTCCATTGCTGCGCCGGGATGCAATTTCCAGTGTGTGTTCTGTCAGAACTGGCAGATCAGCCAGAGTCCGTATGACCAGAATGAGATAGAAGGCAGTGAATACTCGCCGGAAAAAATTGTTGCCGCGGCCATTGAATCCGGCTGCAAAAGCATTGCCTATACCTATACCGAGCCGACGATCTTTATGGAGCTGTGTGCCGAAACCGCCCTGTTGGCAAAACAAAAGGGCTTGTCCAATGTTTTTGTTAGCAATGGGTTCATGAGCGTTGAGGCGATTGATTTTGTGAAGTCCTGGCTGGACGGTATCAACATTGATTTAAAGGCATTTACAGAAGACTATTATCATGATTTATGCAAGGCGAATCTGAAATCCGTACTGGAATCGATCCGTTATATTGCGAAACATACGGACATCTGGCTGGAAATCACCACGCTGGTGGTGCCGGGCCAAAATGATTCCGACGATGAACTGCGGGCGATTGCGGAGTTTATCGCCAAAGAAGCTTCGGTCGATACACCATGGCATGTCAGCCGCTTTTATCCGCAATACAAAATGACAGATACACGGCCGACGGATGGAGCGACCTTGGAACGCGCCATAGACATCGGCAAAGAAGCGGGACTTCGGTATATTTATGTGGGCAATCTCCCCGGAGCGAGAGCTGAATCCACCTATTGTTATAGTTGCGGCGTCTTGCTGATTGAACGAACGGGCTATAAAATTCGACAAAACCTGATTAGCGACCATCGTTGCCCACAATGTGACGCCGAAATTGCGGGTTTTCATTTATAGAAATTCTTTCTTGGAAATACAGGTTTTGGCGGTCAGGCCATTTTCTTTTGCCCGATTTTTGTTTCGGAGCCGCTCAGCAGGCGTTTGATGTTTTCGGTGTGTCGGGCGACGAGCAAGGATGCCATTAGAACCGCAACCAATACCAGCGGCCACAACTGTACGAAATCCCACGGCGCGTCAAAGATAAAGATCGACAGCAGTAAAAGCACGGGAAAGCTGATTGCTGCGAGGATGGACGACAGTGAGACCGTTCGCCAAATCAAAAGCGTAATCCCCCAGATGACGAACACCCCGATCCCGCATAGGGTGTAGTAGGGCCACAGACCCAGCACAATCCCCAAACTGGTGGCGACGCCTTTGCCGCCTTTGAATTTTAGATAAATCGGAAAGACATGTCCCAATACCGCCGCACACCCTACCAGCAACCACATGGCTAACAGGCCGGGGCTGGCCTGTTGATTGACCAGACCCAGCAGCGGCATCAGCAGCATTGGGACAAGGCCCTTTAGTACATCCAGCAAGAGGCATAAATAACCCCATTTTTTGCCCAGTGCGCGGGTTGCGTTTGTCGCGCCGATATTGCCGGAGCCGATTTTCCGCAGGTCTTTTCCGTGGGCCTTCGCGATTAAAAAGCCGAACGGAACCGACCCAAGCAGGTAGGCAAATACTATCAGGATTAAAAATTGCGGGTTCATATTTAGTGTTTGGCTTTCAGTATTTTTTCGGCTGTTTCAAAGACCTGATCGACCGTGATCGACTCCATACACAGGTGCTGATCTTGTTTGCAAACAGGTTTATCGCAGGGGACACACGGTGCCTGGCCGATAATCTGGACTTCTTTTTCGTGGGCGGTTTGCGTCCACTGTGGATTGTTCGGACCGAACAGCGTGATGATGTTTTTGTCCAGCGCGATGGCGATATGTCGCGGGCCGGTATCATTGGTGATGACAAGATCGGCCAGTGCGTACAGGGCTTTCAATTGGCCGCCGTTTAGAGAGGTCATTCCTAAATTGACGGGTTCAGAAGCGGCCCTGTGACAGATTGATTCTGCGATCAGGACCTCTTCTTTAATCGGGGCGACCGAAAGGATAACCGTCGCGCTGCAGGCATCATAAAGATCGTCGGCCAGTTCGGCATACCGCTGAATCGGCCAGAGTTTGCTGGGACCGAACGCTCCGCCGGGTACAATGATCACCAGCGGCCCGGTCAGCGATTTCAGTTGCGGCAACATTTCCAACACCGTCTCTGTATCTTCGGGACAAACGGATAGCTCCGTTTTCTTAGTGTCCGTACAGCCGCCCAGATGGTCAGCGATTTTCAGATAATAATCAATCATCGCCGCGGGTTGAAATGAGCCGTTGTTATTTCGCAGGGGAGCGATTTTTCCTGTCAATAAAAAAGACCGTCCATCACGGGCGTAACCAATCCGGCGGCCAATTTCGGCCAGCCAAAGGGTCAGTGCCGAACCGAATGAGTTTTTCAGGGTAATGGCCGTGTCAAAATGCCCCGCCTTGATTTGCCGGATATTTTTCCAAAAACTTTTTTCAAGGTCAAGCCACTCATCGCAAAACGGACTTGGCGAAAGAACGCCCCGGGTAAATGCGGGGCCGAGGAATGTAATGGACGCATCCGGGAAGAGTGAACGAAACTCGCGCAATGCCGGCGTTGCCATAATCGCATCGCCCAGCGGCGAAGGAAGCCAGATTAAAACTCGTTTGGAAGTCATAGGCAGTCTCAACCCTTTAGTCTCTTGAGTGCATCATCAGCAAAGCAATGACAATTAGTTGCAGGGCGATAGAGTAGCCAATCATAATCACAGCCGCTTCGCCGCCGACTTTCGGACTGAGCCAAAAACACAGACTGATGATCAGGGTAAAGACGGCGACGACCTGAATCATCAACGATAATAGTTTAAAGACAGAGAATTCCTGATACAGTCCCTCTCGATCTTTGCGTTTTAGCCGATGAGCGATTTCCTCAAGAAGATGGTGCGTTTCGCTGCCGGGTTCGGCGTGCGGTGGTGTTTCAATGCGATCCGGGTTTTTGGCCGTATAGACT
>QNBU01000030.1 GCA_003644215.1 Planctomycetota bacterium | reverse complement strand
GATTTGTCAAAGTCAGCTGCTAAAAACAAGCATTTCTCATCCAGCAACATGGGGTAGACGCCTATTGTGAAATCTTTGTTGCCATACTCTTGGGGGTTATTGCCTCGCAAATGCCATTCAATGACATCGTCCGTAACAGGAAGATATTCTCGATAGCTACAATTAGAACATTTAACTTTTGGCTTTGCGCAAAGCCCTTTAACCCACTCATTTTCACAGGAGGGTTGATAGCCGGACTTTCCGGTCCTCATACTTTCGAATCGCCGGGGATACACATCTTCTCTGCCTCGAAACAAACGGCGGTACAATTTAATCTTATCTTCCGTGGCAGAAGCATTAGAAAGCCCATTTGTAGCTTCAGTATTTGTTCTACAAAAAGTTGTTACATCGCTCTCAAGCCGTCTAATCTCCTGCCTAATCTGCTGTCGCCTAGACTCTACACCGGTCAATTCGCAATAGAGCTGGTCAAGTTTTTGTTTTTTATCACAAACCACCTATGGACTTCCCAACAATATATTTCTATTCGGCTATGTATTATTTATCCGCTTTTCGAGTTCTGAAAGTTGCTCCAAAATACTTTCAAATTCAGGCGGGTCACTGAAAAACATAGCTGACATTTTTCGGTAATCGCGACCAATAGCGGACAATCTCTCTCCACGGGGCATCAGATGAAAACTTCCCGGACGGGCTAAGTTATATTGGGCCCAGCCCGAATGATAAAACAGGTCTTTGTGGGTTGTTACGCTATGAAGCAATTCAATATCCGCCAAGGCATCATCCACAACTTGGGCGTGGCTCATTACCGCAACATCAGCATAATGACGCGAATAACGTAAAGGCATTGGTTTGACAAGCGGCCGATGATATTCCGCGTGAAGGATTGTTGCTTTTTCCCAAAATGTTCGTCTGGCAACGACCGTCGCCACAGAACATATCGGCTCGGTAAACCACTGTGGGAAATGCTCCGAGACAAACGGTGCAACCTCATAATTTTCGTTAGGTACAGGTTCTGCGTGTGTGCCTAATTCGAGGATTACCCGCGGCCTGATATAATCAAGCTTTGCTTCTATTACGGTTGGGTATTCAAATTCAACAATATTTGAGTCATTGGAATTAATCAGCAACTGCCAATCACCCGCTCCTAAAATACGCTTAATCCTTGCAATCAATATGGGAATCAATTCTCGTACTATGTATCTCTGGCATGCTGTCAACATTTCCTTGAGTAAAACAGCGCGTTTTGTATTTGAAAGCCCCGCTCGACGCGGATCTTTCGTACCAATGAAACCAAGCTTCTCAAAATCCACCGCAATATCAATGTCCTCTGAAAATCTCTGGATCAGATTGAAACATTTTGATAAGCTCGTGCCGCCCTTGAAAACAAGCATTCCGTCTAATTCTTTGACTGTAAAAAGCTGTTTCAACACCCAGCAAACCCAGAAATCTTTTTCAATAATAACCGGGTTTAGCTCCATACGCGCAGCCGTTTCATTGAAAAAGTCTTTTCTGTCAGATATGCTTGATTTCGCAACCTTATCCACATTCAATCCTTTGTGATTTTTTGTACGACCTCATAGATCCATTCTGTACCATAGTGGATAGTTTCCAGAAGCTCGATTTTCTCATTATGGGACAGTTTTTGTTTTAGATACGCAATCATTTCATCGCTAACCCTATCTTTGCCAAAATATCTCATGGCCTGCACAACCAGCCCAGAGATATAACTATCTGCATATATTTCTTTAGGGCGGGCATGTTTGAAATAAATGACTCTGTTTTCAATCCTGTGTTCCTTGGTTGGGCCATTTGATAGGTATACAATTTTCGCTGGTACTTGCTGCGATAGGCCCAAACGGTTTGCGGCCAGATTTCCGTACGGAAGGATGGACCACCTGAATTTTCTGGCGAGTGCATTAGCTGCCTGATCGATGTCAGGGCTGAGTTGTCCCCCAAGAGCAGGATTGGTATTTGGAAAATCGAAAATACCGCGCCCAACTCGGCGGATCATGCCATCTTTAACCATTCGGGATAGAATCTGCCCGACAGAACCGGATGCGGCAATATCCTGAAAATCTTTGCGAGTAAAAACATAGCCCCGCCCTGAATCAGTTATTCTTCGTTCAATTTGCTCTCTGAGCTTGTTCATAAAGCACCTCACTTCTCTGTCACAAATAAGGTAGTACTTTTTGTGACAGAGTCAAGGGCAAAAACACATCGTTTCACAATTTTCTTGGAGGCTTTTCCATAACCGAGCAACAAAATTAAATACCTTTACTGTCTATTTTCCAGATTCAGATATTCGATTGACACAGGGCAAATGGACCATCAATCCTCTGTTACTTCTTCACATTATCCGATATCCAGAATCGATATGGATAATTTCTACAATGACATAAAAATAGCCAATATCAACATTGACGATTTAAACATTAGAGATCTGGATAACTGCCTCGCCTCGGAGAAAAATGGGCTTTATGCCACCATAAAACCCGATGATTTTGAAAAAAACCGAGTTATTCAGAGGTTTCATTGAGCAAAATATAGTATCAATTAAATTAAGTTTTGTCAAGGAGAATAAAATGAGACACCCGTAAGCCATTGATTAAAACAACTTACGGGCGAATAGCCCCAAGGGGACTCGAACCCCTGTCGCCGGGTTGAAAACCCGGTGTCCTAGGCCTCTAGACGATGGGGCCTTTGAAAATCGTTATTCCATACTGATGGCTTCGACTGGGCATTCGTCAACGCAAACAGCACAGTCAACGCACTTGTCCGCATCGATGACGGCCTTGTCATCCTGCATTTCAATCGCTTCGCTCGGGCAGCAATCCACACATGCGCCACAGCCAGTACAGGTTCCGCTATCTACTATTGCCGGCATTTTTATTCCCTTTCAAAAATTGGTCGTATTGTATTATAAACAGGTTCGGGAGTTTACATAATCTCGGGGGGTAAAACAATCCTTTTTTTGAAATTTTTTAATAATTGACGCCTGCGCCAGAAGTTTATTAAGCGGCTTTCCTGGGCGTTGGTAATTTCTCAAGATTCCGCCAAACTTGCATAAAATGGCTCCTCGTGACCGAAGAGACAGTTTTTACGGCTATTATTATCTCCAAAAGTTCAAAATCGGGCCAAAATGCGGGCCTTGCCGGAAACATGGGTCGGCTTCCTGCAGGAAAACTCGAGGCAGTGCAGCAGATCGATAATGCCACTGACCATCCCTCGGATAAAGCAATAATCGCTTTGACACGGTCCGCGTGACATTTGTCACGCAAGGAGCGATGTAACGGTTTTAAGTTCAGTTATTTTTTCTTTTGACAATGTATCATCTTTCATATACAGTATTTATCGGACACAGGGTGTTCTTTGATTGAAAAAAACGGGAACCTTCAATCAGGGGCGATATACCTCGGGATTGCGATTTATGAAGGAACTAAAACAAGATGCGAAAAGGGATTATTTTGGCTGGCGGCAGCGGGACACGGATGCATCCGATTACCCAGGTGGTCAGCAAGCAGCTTTTGCCGGTATATGACAAGCCGATGATCTATTATCCGTTGAGTGTTTTGATGCTGGCTGGAATTCGTGAGATTTTGATTATTTCCACGCCAGGCGATCTGCCACTGTACCGTGATCTGCTGGGCGACGGAAGCCAATGGGGACTGTCGTTTGACTATGCGGTTCAACCCAAGCCGGAAGGACTGGCTCAGGCGTTTATCATCGGAAGAGATTTTCTGGCCGGAAACCCGGCGTGTCTGATTTTGGGCGATAACATCTTTTACGGACATGAGTTGGTGCCATCGTTGCAACAAGCGGCTGCTCATGAAGAAGGGGCCACGATCTTCGGTTATTATGTACGCGACCCAGAACGCTATGGTGTCATCGAGTTCGACGAGGCCGAGAGCGTACTCAGCATCGAGGAAAAACCGTCGAAGCCGAAGTCCAATTACGCGGCAGTGGGGCTGTATTTTTATGATTCGCAGGTTGTTGACATCGCTGCCAACATCCAGCCATCGCCTCGCGGAGAGCTTGAGATTACCGATGTCAACAGGGTGTATTTGCAGCAGGGAAAACTCCGCGCCGAACTGCTGGGACGCGGACTGGCCTGGCTGGATACGGGAACGCCGGATTCGATGCTGGGGGCGTGTAATTTTGTCCAGACGATCCAGCAGCGGCAGGGACTGATGATATCCTGCCCTGAAGAGATCGCTTATCGTTCCGGCTGGATTGACAGCGAGCAACTGTTGCGTTTGGCCCAATCCCTCAGTAAAAATGATTATGGTCAATATCTGGCCGCCATCGCAACGGAACTGCCACGATGAATGTTATTGAAAGCCACATAAAGGGTGTATTGATATTCGAACCAAAGGTCTTTGGTGATGGGCGGGGTTTTTTCATGGAAACATGGAGTCGGGGTCGCTACAAGAATGCGGGTCTGGATGTTGAATTCGTTCAGGACAATGTTTCCTCGTCGAGCCAGGGGGTCTTGCGGGGTCTGCATTATCAGAATCCTCAACCCCAGGGAAAACTGGTGCAGGTCTTACAGGGTGAGGTGCTGGATGTGGCGGTGGATATTCGCGTGGGGTCGCCGACCTTTGGCAAGGTCGCAACCTGTCTTTTGTCCGATGAAAATCGCAGACAGTTCTATGTACCCGCCGGGTTCGCTCATGGCTTTTGTGTGCTGAGCGAGACGGCACTGTTTTTGTATAAATGCACCGCGTTCTACAATGCAGAAACCGAAGGCGGTCTGCTCTGGAACGATCCGGATTTAGGAATTGACTGGCCGGCTGCCGAGCCGAACCTTTCGAAAAAGGATGCAAACGCACCACGGCTAAAAGACATCCCGAAAGAAAACTTGCCCCTTTACACCGTTTAGGATGGTAGATTTCGGGGAGTTAAGTTATAATTTTTTACTTCAGAACTACTTGCCCGCGTATAAACGGGAAAAATTAATCGTAAGTACTACTGATAAGGACTGATTGAGCGATGGCATTTAAGGCGATTACTATTTTAGGCGGCCAAGGGATGCTGGGGGCGGACCTGGGGGCGATTGTATCACAGCGGGGTCTGGATGTACGCGTGTATGATTTGCCGGAGTTTGATATCACAGACGACAAACAGCTTGAAGCGGCCGTTTCGGGCAGTAAAGTCATTGTCAATTGCGCGGCCTATACGAATGTCGAAAAAGCTGAGAGCGATGTTGAATGTGCCAATCAGATCAATGGCTACGCCGTCGGGCGATTGGGACAGATCGCCAAAGAAATGACCGTTCCGGTACTGCATATCAGCACGGATTTTGTCTTTGACGGTACGAAAGCCGAATCCTATATCGAAACGGATGCGACCGGTCCCGTTAATGCCTACGGCCGTTCCAAATTGCTTGGCGAAACCCTGCTGGCTGAGTCCGGATGCAGCCATTGCATTGTTCGGTTAGAGTGGACCTACGGCAAAGGCGGTGTTCATTTTATCACCAAAATCCTGAATGCCGCCAAGCAGCGAGATTTATTGAAAGTCGTCGATGACCAGGTTGGTTCACCAACCCATACCGTTGAGGTTGCGAGAGTCATTCTCGATTTATTGCAAACGGAAACTTTCCCGACGGGCCTATACCACTGTGCGGGGTCTGGCTTTGCCAGCCGATACGAGATGACGCGGTTTCTTTTTGATGCACTGGGCGTTCAAACAAAACTTGTTCCCTGCAAGACGGCGGATTTAAAGAGTGTCGCGCAGCGCCCTTTGAACAGTCGGTTTAATTGCCAAAAACTGGAAACCCTGCTGGGTCGCTCCATGCCGACATGGCAAGATATGTTGAAAAACTATTTAGCCACGGATTAATACACAAAAAAAACTTTTGCCACAGAGAACACAGAGAGAAAATAGAAAAATAATCCGCGAAAATCTGTGGACCTGAAATGGAGATGCTATGAAAACAATTCTTGTAACCGGCGGGGCCGGGTTTATCGGCGCCAATTTTGTTCGGATGGTGCTGGACGAACAACCCGGTGTGCGGGTGGTGAATCTGGACAAACTGACCTATGCCGGCAACCTTGAAAACCTCGAAGGGGTTATGGACAATCCCAACCATATTTTCGCTAAAGGGGACATTGGCGATGCCGGGCTTGTGTCAAAACTGATCGATGAACACAAAATTGACGCGATTATCAATTTTGCCGCCGAAAGCCATGTTGACCGTTCGCTGGTGGAACCGGGGGTGTTTATCCAGACCAATGTGCAGGGGACGCTGACCCTGCTGAAGCTGGCGCTGGAGAAAAAGATCGAACGGTTTGTTCAGGTCTCCACCGATGAGGTGTATGGCTCGCTGGGTGAGAAGGGACTCTTTACCGAGACTACGCCGCTGGCTCCCAATTCGCCGTATTCGGCCAGCAAGGCGGCGGCGGACATGCTGGTGGCGGCGTTCGGACACAGTTTTGGCTTACCGTACAATATCACCCGCTGCTCGAACAATTACGGTCCCTACCAGTTCCCGGAAAAGATGATCCCGCTGATGATCCATAACGCTCTGAATGATAAGGAGTTGCCCGTGTACGGTGACGGCCTGTATGTACGGGACTGGTTGTTTGTCTATGACCATTGTACGGCAATTTGGAAAGTGCTGACCGAAGCCGAACCGGGGACGGTTTACAATGTCGGCGGCAATAATGAGAAAACCAACATGGCGGTGATCGGGGCAATTCTGGAACGGTTGGATAAACCGGAGTCGCTGATTCGCCATGTCAAAGACCGCCCCGGCCACGACCGCCGGTATGCGATTGATTCATCAAAGATCATGTCCGAGCTGGGCTGGGCGCCGACGGTCACATTCGAAGAGGGGATACTGAAGACAATTGATTGGTATCTTTCAAATTCAGACTGGCTCGATCATATCGTTTCAGGCCAATACCAGCAGTACTATGACAGTATGTACACAAACCGTTAACCCTCCGCCGTGTGCAACCAACGAACCTGTATGGGGCATTTAATTTTCCGGCCAATGACCGGAAAAGACCTCCGTTGCCGGACCGGTCATATAGACGCAGTTGTCCTGTTCGCACCAATACAGTTCCAACTCGCCGCCGGGCAAGCGGGCGGTTACCTGCCGCTGACATCGGCCGGTCAAAACACCCGCCACCGCGCAAGCGCAAGCGCCGGTCCCGCAGGCCAGTGTCATGCCGCTGCCGCGTTCCCATGTCTGCATGATAATTTCATTCGGGCTAACGACTTTGACAAAATGCACATTGATCCGTTCGGGGAACAGGTCGTGATGTTCGATGAGCGGCCCTGTATGAGCCAATTCAATGTCGTCCAGATTCTCACAGAAAAAGACCGCATGCGGATTGCCCATCGACACGCAGGTCATTGACAGGGTTTGTTCCTCGATGGACAGCGCCTGATCGATAACGGTTTCGATACCGGCCGCGACGGGAATCTGTGTTGCATCCATAATCGGCTGGCCCATATTCACGCACACTCGGCCAACGGTGTCATTGTCGTCAATATCAAGGCCGATCGTCAGGACGCCGGCTTGTGTTTCGATTTGCAGCGAGGTCGCAAATGTCCCCAACCCGGGAATGGAAAATTCTGTTTCAATACGAGCCAGATTGTGGTCATAGACATACTTGCCCACGCAGCGGATGCCGTTGCCGCACATCTGGGCCTCGGAGCCGTCGGCGTTGAACATCCGCATTTTCGCGTCGGCAATATCAGATGGACAGATCAGGATCAGACCGTCGGAACCGATGCCAAAGTGGCGGTTGCTGACCGCGACGGCTAAATCTCGCGGATTTCCCACTGTTTCACTGAAGCAATTGACATAGACATAGTCATTGCCCAACCCATGCATTTTTGTAAATTCCATACGCATTTCCCTATTTTTTGGCTGCTATCTGGAGGGCAGTATACGGAAATTGGCCTGAAAACACAACTATTTTGTGTCTTTTGCATCACTTATGTGATCTCCGTATAATTAAGTTCGGTTGATTTACTCTTCATTATCCAGTTTCATCGCAAACCACGGATAGAACGCTGGTATTACAAACAAAGTCAGTACCGTTGCCGATGTCAAACCGAATACCACCACAGAAGCCAGGGGCCTTTGCACTTCTGAACCCATTCCCTGCGAAAGCAATAAAGGCAGCAGACCCAGGACTGTCGTTGTTGCGGTCATCAGAACAGGACGCAATCGCTGTAAAGTGCCTGTAACAATCGCCTCTTTTGTATCAACCCCCTGCTGTCTTAACTGGTTAATAGAACTGACCAAAACCACACCATTTTGGACGGCGATACCAAACAGAGCAATAAAACCAATGGCCGCCGGGACGGAGAGGTACTCGCCCATAATGAATAACCCAAATACGCCGCCAATCAGGGCCAGCGGGACATTGATAATAATCAGGAGCGCTTCTTTGGGCGAGCCGAATGTTAAATACAGAAGCAGGAAGATCAAAACCAGTACCACCGGAACAATCACCGAAAGACGCGCCATGGCTCTCTGCTGATTTTCAAACTGCCCGCCATATTCGATGAAATAACCCGCCGGCAAATCAACGGTATCATTGATTCGTTCCTTAATATCCGCGACAACACTGCCGAGATCTCTGTCTCTGATATTGCCCTGGACAATCCACCGTCGTTGATTTCGTTCGCGGTTTATCTGGATCGGGCCGACGACCTCCCGGACCTGGGCCACTTCTTTAAGGGGTATCAGGTTCCCATTTTCAGCACGAACCAATAGATTTTCGATCACTTTTGGGGCGGAACGATAGGACTCCTGATAACGAACATGAATTCCAAAGCGGCGGGTATTCAAATAGATATTGTCAATGACTTCGCCGCCAATCGCAAGTTCAACAAGTTCCAAAATCTCGCTGACATTGATCCCATAT
>QNBU01000029.1 GCA_003644215.1 Planctomycetota bacterium | reverse complement strand
GCAATCGCACCGTCAAGAGTGAAAGCCTGAGCAGCGGCAAAATCCAAATTCACCCAGACCTGAGTAGTCGCATCGTCCATATCTTGCAGCCAGCGGTCAGTCTCCACGCCGTCAACCAGCACCCGCAGATCGTTACCATCCGCCCGCATCTTGCCCCCAGTAACAAGTGCCGCCGTGTCCAGAGCGTCATTTACGATATCTACAGGATAAGTCGTGGCCGGGTTTGGAGATCGCCAGGTCACGGGGCAGAAATAGGTATATGCCGCCGTTATGTCTACGTCTCCCCCAGGTTCAAAATCGGCCACGCCACGCCATGATCCGCTGTAGCTGGAAAAATCATCTATATGGCCCAGGTTGCTGCGCTCCCAGATCACATCCAGCCGATTGTCTACTCCCGCTTTGAGCGTCAGCAGGCCGGGCGATCCAAGTGCCTGCATGATGTATTGTAATTTCTGATCAGAAGTATTTATAATGTGGGCGATTTCATTGCCCAGCCCCTCGATCAAAATATCATGACTGGTCGTGGCGCTGGCGTTGATCGGGGCCGTGACCTCGACTATTGATTCGTCTACATACAGCAACGCCAGGGCATCTATACTAATTGTCCCCGTTCCCGCCGTGCGCTGTATGAAAATATCAATATACAGATCAAGGTCTTCGAGGTCGCTCATTTCCGTTTCGGGGATATCCATCTCGGCCAGTACCAGATACCGCCATTCCCTGGTCGATGCGATCTCTTGTGCCTCTCCGCGCAATGGGGTATTGGCTATGCTCCATGCAGCCTGTATCGTGAAATCATCGTCCACATCCTCTCCATTGGCTTTGTAAAAAGCGACCAACGCGGCACGCCCTTTGTGGCTTTCCCAATTGGCAATCGTATAGCGCAGCCCATAATCGACATCGTTTTCAATCGGGGTGCAGGTGTAGTAATTGCCGCCCACCCTGGTCGCATCGGTCACGGTTGACCACCCACTGGCCGGCGATAGAAAAGTCGCTGTATAATACATAGATTGAAAATTAGCAAGCCCCTCAGTTCGGCGGGCAATGATCATGCGCCCCACATCCGCCCCGCTGGTCTGGGGGGTGACTAGTACCTGTGTTTTAGCATCTCGATTGCCTTTGACCGAGGCAGCGGGAATGGTAAGCGTGTTGTCCCAGCCCGAATACTCGGCGTTTTCTATTGTGGCACTGGCCTGGACTGTGGTCAATGTATCAGGATCAGAAACTGGAAAAGGCTGGGTTTTCAGCTCAACGGTCAGCACCAGGGTATAGACCGGGGGCGTTTCGCCGGTCGGGGCGGCATCCCAGCGATTGCCGTTTATCGCCGCCAGCCCGGGCGCGGGGCTTTGGATGTATTGAAAATAGGTATCGGGAACGCCGGCTGTAAGGTCTTCGGGCTTCCATTGCAATGTGCCGCCTGTGGGGTTGGTCACAGCGGCAATCAAATCCCCGGCTTTGCTGATCATGCTATCCCTGGTCAAGGCCATTATGATCACGTCAAAAGACACATCGACCAATGGCCCATGCGCGTTGGCGACCTTCCCGCCGTCCATTTTTGCGCCTTCGCTGTAGGCGATAGTGAGCCGATCCTGCTCATTGAAACGCAGCGAGCCGGCATTGACTATATAGCCGTCTGTTGTGGCGGCGGCCATGTCGAATGTGATCGCGGTCAAATCTTTTGGTCTAAGTATTAAAGTCGATCCCGTTCCATGTGGCATTATACGCTCTCTTTTCGTTTATGATCAAAATATTTATCGGTCGTAAATCTTTTTATGTCAACGAAAGCGGGGGCGGCAGGTATCCCTGGTATCTGAGCATCTATCATTCGCTCGACAAGAGAAATGCCCCATTCAAATAAAATTTCGTTTCGCTCTTTATAATGTATGTTTTCAGATTCCAAAATTCGTACCTTGATTTCTAACGTTTTGATTCTTGCTTCCAGCGCTTTGACCATTCGGCCCGCTGCATCGGTTATGATGTCGGTTGTCTCGGCCTCTGTTTTTTTCTGGTCGGCAGTGTGTTTGTCTTTCTCTTGGCGATCCCGTTTGATCTGTGCGAAAATGGCATAAATACCTGGAAAAGCGGCGATAACGGCGAGTATGATTTGTATGGTATAATCGGGCATTTAGTCCTCGGTATCTAGCAGATCACCCAGCACATATAAAAGCCCCCCCAGGCTTATGATCCCTTGTAGTCGAAGTCCACTTGACCATGCGGTTAGCCAAGATGTTATAATATCCCTGGAAAATAGCAGGATCACGGCGTAAAAAATTATGCCGTGTACTACATACAGCAATGGAAGCACAAAATACCCATGTCGTTTGGAATACTTACCCATATTTATTATGATCATAAAAAAACAAACGAGATACAAAATCAATGACACCGATTGTGCAAAAGCCCGATTCATGTCAACCCCCCAGGCACAAAACTCTTGGCCTTTGCATTATCGGCGGCCTGTTGTAGCGCAGCGACAATACTGCCCGCGTCGCGTCCATCACGTACCCCAGGCAGTTCGATCCCGCCCTGAATTTGCAGCACCGTGATCTGTGGAGCGACCCCAGCCCCGGCAGCAGCCAGCCCCCTGGTGCCAGCCCCTACCCCGCCGCCGATTAGACCTTGCAGATTGCCCAGGTTTTTGGTCAGAAAATCTTGTATCGGCGGCAGCGAGTCTTCCAGGCCGTCTAACAGGCCGCCGAAAATATTTCGACCTGTCTGGGCGAATACGGTGCTGTGCGAATGTTCGCCAAAGATGTTCGAGGCCGCATCTTTCAAGCTCTGCATTTTTGTGGAGAACCAGGATGCGACACCCGCCCATTTTTCTTTTAGGCCGTCAAAGAACCCGCCGATCAGGTTCGCACCGCTGGTTTTGAATTCGTCTATTTTATTTGTGATCGTAAGTAGAATCTCGCTGAGTTTGGTCGATACATCTAGCTTGATTGTATCCCACAGGGTCAGCATGGCGGTGATGATTTCTAGTCCCTTCGTAGCAAATGTTAGGATCAGGTTGTCCCACCAATCGCTGATCGCGGTCAAGATTTCTTCGGTCTTGGTGATCACGTCAGCTTGTAGCGTATCCCACCAAGTCAGCATATCGCCCAAGATTTCAAGCGCAGACTGGGCAAAAGCCAGCTTGATATTTCTCCACCAGGTCAGCAGGGCGGTAATGATGTTCAGGCCAGTCTGAGCGAAAATCAGTTTGATTCGATCCCACAGGTTGGCGGTATTTTCTATCAATTCCAAACTGGTCGTGGCGAATGACAGTTTGACACTCGCCCACCATGTCAACAGGGCGGTAATGATATTCAATCCGACCTGGGCGAAAATCGATTTGATTTGTGTCCACAGATTAGTAGTATTTTCTATCAATTCCAGGCCGGTCGTGGCGAATGACAATTTTACGTTAGCCCACCAGGTCAATAGACCGGTAATAATATTCAATCCAGTTTGTGCGAAAATAAGCTTGATTTGATTCCACAGGTTACCAACCAGAGTGATCAGTTCTAGTCCCTTTTGCGCTGTCCATAGCTTGATTTGATCCCACATCTCGGCAGCTTTTCGCGGCAGCTCTTCAAAAAACGTAGCGATTTCTGCTTTGGTCGATTCAAACTCTTCTGAGAATCCACCAAACCCCGCAAAATCCAACCCCGCCCCATCGCCTATATCTGGAGCTCCAAAATCCAGACCATCGGCCACAGCCACATCGCCACCAGCCCCAGCGACATCCTTCATCGTCTCGGCCAATTCCTTCATCGCATCTATCATTTCGCGTTGAAGGTCTACTCCGTCTTGCAGTGCGTCCAAATATTCTCGCTGCCAATCGGCGGCATCCTGCGCAGCATCGGCCTCGGCTTCGGCGGCGTTTAACTTTTCTTTCAGTTCAGCGGGGATAAAACCAGCGGCCTCGGCATCTGCGACCTCAGATTGAACATCTTTTAACCGCTGCATGGCTTTTTGATGTTCCAGGGTCAGACGCAAATACTTGGTGTATTCCTCCCCGCCCTCGCCCAATTTTTCAGCAATCCCGGTCAGCGCTTCTTCGGATATTTCACCCGTTTGCCGAAATCCAGCGATCAGCGCGGCGGTCTGGGCGCGAACCTCGCCAAATATTTTGAGCATGTCCTTTTGGTCAATATCCCCGAAACTGACCGCCGCGTCTAGTGCCTGGCGCATCGGGGCAAGAACATCTTTGAGGATTCCAAAATCAGCGAGACCAAATGCTTTCAGGTACGTGTCCATCAGTCCTTTGCCCCATTTGACGATCCCAGACAACGGCCCCTTTTTCGGCGGGCTTGCGGCCTTGAAAAAACTGGCGAGGATATTACCCACAAAGGTCGCGGCGGCGGCTAACACTGTCCGGGCGGCTTTGATCACCCCATTGGCAAACGAGACGATCAGGTTCCAGCCCCAAGTCACTGCTTTGCTGATATATTTGCGCCAGCCCAGCACGATCAGGGTTGCCACGTTGAGCGCGGCATCTTTGAGCGGTTCAAAGGCTTCGTCTGATTTACCCTCTAAGAGCAGCCGGATCGATTCAAGTAGGGCCTTGATTGTGCCGAAAATGACATTCGATACATCTTTGATGAATCGCAAAAAGTCAGCTAGGCCAGCCCCGCCCCGGAAAAACACATCGCGGAAACGTTCCAGGGCTGGTTCTACGATGTTTTTGACGGCATCCATGATTCCCTGAAACTCTTGTTTTATCGCGTTTACCCAAAACATTATATCACTTATGATCTGATCTAATATCGGTTTTATGACCGCGATCACGGCTTTGATCGTCTGTTGGATACCGCCCCAATTTTCTTCCCACGCTTTTTTGAGGATGTACACAACGGCGATCACCGCAAGAATGGCGGCCACAATAGGCAAAATACTTGCTGATAATCCGGCAGCGGTAGCCGAGAAAGCAGCCCAAGCAGTTTGCAAAACGGGCCAGATCGCCTTCAAAACCAACAGTGGCCCCACGATAGCCCCCATCGCAGCGGCCAGCGCCAGAAGATTCGCAATGAACTGACGCACCGGGGCGGGGATTGCCATAAACAGGCCGGTCAAGAATGTGATCGCCTTTGACGCGGCCACAGCAACGGGAACGAACAATTTTTTGACCTCGTTGCTGAAATTGGTCACAGCGGCTTTGCCTCTGGCGATCTGGGTAGCCGAGGTCTCAACGGCCTTTCCGAAAACCTTTTCCTGATTTGCGGCACCAGCGCGGGCGGCGGCTGTAAATGCTAAACTTTTATCCTGGTCGGTCAGTTGCTCAACGGCCTTGCCTATACTGTCGGCATAGGCAAGGTTCGCTTGTTTCTGATCGACAATGATCCCCAGGTCATCAACCAACAGCTTGCTCGACCTGACCAGCCCTGTAGACAATTTTTCAAAAAGCTCGTCAAATGGCTTGCCCGTCGCCGCCGCTGCATTTTGTACAGCCTCTAGCATCCAGGTCATTTCGTCAACGGGGATTCCGGTCAGGGCCAAATAGTTCGCTTGTTTGATCAGCTTGGCATTGTCCAGTGTACCCGCCGCTGCCTTGCTCCATTCTGAAAGCATATCACTGGCCGACCGACCAAAGGCCCGCGCCATCCGGTCGAACTTGCCTTCAAGCACCTCTAGGCTGGCTCCCTCTTCGCCCATTTTACGAAACGACAAAAGGGCGGTTGTGGAAACCGCCGTCAGGGTAGAACCAAAGGCCAACAGACCCATGTCCACCTTTTTTATAGCTTGTTGTGCGCTTTTGCTATCCCCCAAAATTTTCAGGAGAATTGTTTCAACCGCTGTCGCCATTGTTCGCCTTTTCGATTTTGTCCAAAAATTTGCGACCGCTCTCGCTGATCTCTTTTTTACCCATACCGCGATGTTCTGACCAGGTGGGTAGCGGCTTGGGTTTTTTGCCGCTCATGCCCCTGGCCGTGCCTAGTTCGGCGGCATAAACCCTATCCGCCCATTCGATATATTTTGCCCGCGAGATCATCTTGTATTGCGAAAGTAGCCAGTTCACCGGCTGCCGATGAACTTGTGCATCATCTAGCCCCCGGTAGCTGGCTACATCGAAAATTATATTTTGAGCGATACTTTCTATTCTGTTGAGGAGGGCAAATCGTCCTCGATCAGCCAGTTCGTTTTCAGACTCGCTATCAGGTTGCTTTGCTGAAGCCTTGCCAACCCATCGAAAAAATTTTGTACGATTTCCACCAAGTCATCTGAAAGCTCAATATTGATAAAAGCAGCCTTGATTAGCGGCGCGATTTTCAGATCATCGCCCAAGTCTTTGAGAAACTTGCGCCCCTCTTTTTCGTCTTGGAATTGCAGCAACGCCGCCCCGATTTCGCACAAGTCGGCGGGCTGCATAGCCGCAAAAACGCCAAACAGGGTCATGGTGATCGTGGCACTTGAACGGATACCGGAAAGGGAGCGTAGTGCAATTCTTTCACCCCGCATCCCCATTTTGCTTATTGATCTTATAATCCTAAGCACGATTCCGGTGCTGGGAATATCAAGATCAAATTCCCGACCGCCGATAGTGACCAGTGTATTGAGCGGTTCTAGTGGTGCGGTCTCGCTGGTCAACTCCTCATCTATCAGATCGTCCAGTTCCCGCAATGCTAATTCATCGGTCATTTATGAGCCTTTCTTACAGCGTCTCTTCAAACTGGAAACCAAAGGGGCCATGATGCTCGGCTTGGGTTGTATCCTGTCTAAATTCAAATTTTGTGGGAGCGCCGCTCGCCTCATTGCTCTGGATGTTCATGCCGCTGTCGGTCTGGGGAACGGCCTTTCGGAAAGCAAAAACGCGGAGTCTGCTGGTGCTGGGGTCTTCTTGGATGATGTATAATTGTCTTTCCGTGAATGTAGCAGGAGCGCCAAAGGAAAGTTTTTTCTGTGTGACGACAGAACCCGAAACTGTTTCGGGCGTAGGAGTTTGCCACAAAACGGCAATTTTGGCTGTATCCGTTTCCAGGAAAGTCATTTCGGCCATCATCGACCAATCCTCTGGATCGCCCTTGCGCAGATTGGCCAGTCGCTGATCGACTGATATCCCCTCTCCGACCTCGGCGGTGCGAGTCAGGGTAACGCCATCCTCGGTAGTGCCACCAAGCTCAGTCAATCCGGCGTTGAGCGTATAGGTCGTAGGGTTAATCACCGTTTCCAGTTCGCCGGGGAATGAAGCCAGATTGCCGTAAGCAATCATCGCCGCGCCTTTAAGAATGTCGTTATTTGTAATCGTGATATTATCTATTAATCCCAAAGTTTCCTCCCGCGCTTCCGGCCCGTTCGCCGCCGCGCTTGCAAGTCGTTTTTAACTGATTTCCAGTATTGTTCTATAGTTACGTTTTCTGGCAACATCGTTTTTTTGATAAAATCGTTTGCGGGTTTGTCGTCTGGCTGTGCGTATAATTTGACAATTTTTGCCCGTTGCTCTGGTTTGAATTGCACCAGGAAATGAGACACCTGCCACGCAAAATCAAAAAAAAGACGCTTGCCGTTATCATTGAAATATTCGGTCTCGTCACCCTCGACCAGGCTTTCCCGTTTTATAAAAAACTTTTGCTGCGCTAACATATTATGATCATAAATCATATCAAGCCACTTTGATCACAGACGACCAGAAATAGCCGCGCAATTCTCTCCGCATCGGGCCACGCTGCCTAGTTATCGTTCTTCTCACAAAATTATTGGGCTTTGTTCCCGGGTGCCAGACACGCCAGAACCTGTAAATACCTGGGCCGTTTGGCCCTTTTTGCCAAAAGAATTTTAACGGATAGCCCTTTGCCTTTTGTGCCGCTGCACCGCCTGTCGGGATTTCGTGCGCTTTTGTGCCGTATACGATCATCGGCATCAAAAACGCATGTGGCCCGGCAGCAAATATCGTCATGCCAAATTCGCCAGATTTTAACTGACGGGTGCGGTAGCGGAATCCTTTGGCGAATGTCCCCGTATCCTGCGGGGCTTCCTCCCGCATGACCTTGACAAACTCACGGCCTTGCCGCTTCAGCACTTCCCGCCCAATTTTTAACATGGCCTTTGTTCGTTTGCTCGCTCGTTTGCTCGCAGCGGCGTATCCTCGGGGCTTGACCGTTATACGAATTCTAGGTGCTGGCATTTCGCTCCTCTATGTCGTGTACGTGCAGATAATATCGACCAGTCTCATATAATCCACGTCGTCGGGGTCTTCCTGATCACCGGACGTTCCCGCTTTTAGGTGCTGGGCGTTCAGGGGCATGATCGTGACATCTGGTTCGGAATTTCCAACACGTAGCCGTTCAACCGTTCTATTGGCCGGAAGTTGCAAAACATTGATCACCGCCTCCGCGTACCTGTGGGCGATACTGTTGACCACGATCTCGCTATCATCGACCAGGAACAGGCTGATTGTAGCCTCATAGGTCACGTTTTGTCGGGCTACTCGCCCCGACTGGCTCCCCTCGGCCTGTCGTTCCAAAACCATCACCAATACAAACGGATAGTATGTACTGGGCAGCTCGACCATATCTACTCGATAGCCCCGCGACCAGTTGACCGGCTCCGGCAGTGTGACCGGATCACCCGCTGCGGCCCAGATCACCTCGACCGCGTCAAGGGCAGCACCGATCCCGGATTGCAAAACCGTTTCGATCCCGCGTTCCAGATATTCGCCCTTCCAAGTCATGAGGGGATCCCCCTGCCCATCGCTCGCGCCATTGGATCGATCATCATACCCGCAACACTGACGACCGGAACCGCTTGGGGCGAAGCGGCCCGGCCTATAATGTCAGAAACTTGCGGCCGGTTCCTTGTCAGGTCGGCCTCGAGTTCATCGCGCAGCCCTTTGAGGTTTTGCACCTTGTCTGGATAGCGAATCGTTTCTCCCTGGCGATTGCTTTTGCTGGCAGGGTATTTGAACATGATAAAATCAATCGCCGGGGCGATCAAAATCACGGTCGCCTTATCGCCAATCCATTCGCCGACCAGATCAGGTATATCGGCCTCG
>QNBU01000028.1 GCA_003644215.1 Planctomycetota bacterium | reverse complement strand
CTGCCCAAAGACATCACGCTTTTGAACTGGGAATATGAACATAACGGACCGAATCTCAAGCGGACCCAGGAGGTTTCTGATTCCGGAATCGATGTCATGGTTTGCCCCGGGACCAGCAGCTGGCTAACACACGGTTCCCGACTTCAAAATTCCATGAAAAATATAAAATCCTTTGCCGCCCAAGGCCGGAAATACAGGGCTGAAGGGATGCTCGTCACGGATTGGGGAGACTATGGACACCGGAACTTTCTGGGGGTGAGTCTGCATGCGTTTGCACACGGCGCGGCCCATGCCTGGTATGGACGCGGCGTTGACAACGAACGATTTACGGAAAATTTCTGTCGATCCATGTTTGGTCAGACGGACAGCAAACTGGCTAAAGCGATAACGATGCTGGGAAATACTTATCTGTCGTGTGGAGCCACAGCACCCAACCGATCGGTTCTTTTTGACGCCTTATATGAACCTATTCAAGTTGAACCGGAAATAGCGTCCAGTGCGATTGATAGGATGACAGAAAAGGGATTGCAGAAAATTGTCAACTCTCTTTCGAGCAATTCTTTGTGGCCCTCAATTTCTGCCAACCTGCCGGAATTTGAAAGGATCGCACTGAAAGAGATGAATCTGGCGGCTGATATGGACTCTCTGGCAGCCAAGCGGACACTCGTTGTCAAACAGATTCGAAGGGGTCGTACCGTACAACGATCCCACTTTGTCCGGCTTGCAAGGCAAATCGAATCGATTACCAGCCGCTTCAGCGAGTTGTGGCTGGTGCGTAATAAACGCTCCCGGCTTTCTGACAACACCAGATTGTTCAGAAAAATACAGCGGGAAATGTTAACAGTTGCCGATAAACAATAAATATGGCGAATCGAAAGTCAATCATTGAATTAAATACTGCAAAACGGCTTCGCGTTGCCGGATTGATGTCGGGCACCAGTGCTGACGGGGTCGATGTGGCGATTGTTGATATAGACGACCAATCACAGACACTGCTTGGCTTTGGAACGGTGCCTTATCCTGCGTCTCTCCGCAAGGCCCTGTTCAATCTTTTTGAACCGTCTACCTCGCATGTTGATGATATTTGCCACTATAATTTTGTTTTTGGACACTTTTTTGCCAAAGCATTGGATTCAATCTGTAGCAAGATATCGATTCCACTTGACTCGATCGATCTGATCGGTTCGCACGGGCAAACGATCTATCACAACTCCGCAGGAAGAGCTTATTCCGGCCGCCGTATTCGTTCAACGCTGCAAATTGGCGAACCTTCGATCATTGCGCAGCAAACCGGGATCACGACGGTCGCCGACTTTCGTCCCCGCGATATTGCCTGTGGCGGACAGGGTGCGCCGCTGGTGCCTTTTGCAGATTCTGTTCTGTTTAGCCATCGGTCGTTAAACCGTGCGATCCAGAATATTGGCGGGATTGCAAATGTTACCTTCCTGCCTGCAAAGACATCTTCGGCAAAGATCATCGCTTTTGACACCGGCCCCGGCAACATGATCATCGACGGACTGATGGCGCTCTTAACAAACAAGAAATACGACGATCACGGTAACCTTGCTGCCAAAGGACAGACTGCCAATCTGTGCTGAACCATTTGCTGGGCCATCCTTATCTTCGAAAATCCCCACCCAAAACATGCGGCCGTGAAGAGTTTGGACTCCAATTCTGCCGGTCATTATATGCAAACGCCATAACGGACAAAATCAGCAAGGCCGATCTTATCGCAACCACTACAGCGTTTACGGCACTTACAATAGCAAAGGCCTACCGCCGCTTTCTGCCGTCGATGCCCGATGAAATCATCCTTTGTGGCGGCGGCGCCAGGAATATGACACTGGTGAAGATGCTGCGGGCGAAATTTGAGGGTATAAAGATCATGACCACCGACGAGATGGGAATTGATCTGGATGCCAAAGAAGCGATGTCTTTTGCGATACTTGCCTGGGCAACGACCAAGGGGTTCGCAAATAATATTCCCGGTGCAACGGGTGCAACGCAAACAACTGTTTTAGGAAAGATTATCCCAGTATAATGTTAAATGACCGATCCAAACTAACCACTGAACAACAAAATATTAACAGCAAACAGATCGACCGGATGACGACTGAACAGATTGTTGCTGTCATCAATACCGAAGACGCCTGCGTTGCCGGAGCTGTGGCAAAAGAGCAAAAGAAAATCGCATCGGCAGTCGATATGATCGTCGCCCGTTTGCGTCAGAAAGGTCGGCTTTTCTATGTCGGTGCGGGAACCAGCGGACGGCTGGGTGTTTTGGATGCCTCAGAATGTCCCCCAACCTTCGGTGTCAAACCGTCTCTGGTCCGGGGCATTATCGCCGGGGGGCGACGGGCACTTGTGCGATCCATCGAGGGGGCAGAAGACCGCCCTGCCGACGGCATAGCGGAACTTAAAAAGAATGAGGTTACGGCTACTGATGTCGTAGTTGGTATCGCTGCCTGCGGCTTAACCCCGTTTGTCCATGGCGCAATGAGCTATGCACAAGAACTCGGCACAGGGACTGTTTTTATAACCTGTGCGCCGGAGGCCATTAAACATATCCCGGCTCAGATCGTCATCAATCCTGTCGTCGGCCCTGAGGTGATTACCGGCTCGACCCGAATGAAGGCCGGTACTGCGACAAAATTAGTCCTTAACACGCTGACTACGGCAACGATGATCAAACTGGGAAAGGTCTATGGAAACCTGATGGTCGATCTGAACGCATCTAATGATAAACTCAAAGATCGTTCCCTTCGAATCCTCAGCCAATTGACGGACTTGAGTCGGCGTGAATCAAACTCCCTACTCAATCGTGCCTGCGGGGAGCTCAAACCGGCCATCGTCATGCACTTTCGAAAAACGGACTTAAGAATAGCCAAAAAAATCCTGAAACAAAATCATGATTCCCTTCGCAATGCAATCGAGGATATCCAGTGACGATAACCGGGCCCGATCTCTGTATTGTTATTCTCTCGGTTGCACTGCTTTTTGTGATCTCTTACCTGTTTGGACGAGGTGAAAAAGACACCAACGACTTCTTTCTCGGCTCTCGCACCATTCCCCCCATCGTTGGGAGTCTGTCTTTTGTCGCAACCGAAGTCAGTGCCTTGGCAATCATCGGGGTTCCTGCTACGGCCTACAGCGAGAACTGGCGTTATCTTCAATTTTTTATGGGTTCCGCTGCGGCCCGCATCGTCGTCTGTTTTCTGTTTATTCCTATTTTCTACAAATATAATTGTACGAGCATCTATGAGTATCTGCGGCATCGTTTCGGACCCGAAACGCAATATACGGGTTCGGCATTCTTTTTTGTGACACGCCTGATCGCATCCGGCGTTCGCCTGTATGCAGCGTGCCTGGGCGTGTCAATCATCATGGGATGGTCACTGGCTCCGACCATCTTTCTTTTTACCGCCGTCAGCATTGTTTTTATTGCATTTGGAGGGATCAAAGCCGTTGTCTGGGCAGGTGCTTATCAGGCGGTGGTTTTTTTTATCGCGGGCGCAGTGCTGTTGGGGTATTTGATCTACAGGACCGAAGGCCCTTTGATGTCTGCAATCCAAATAGCCGTTGATAACGGTCGGCTTAGTGTTTTTGATTTTCGTTTCGATCTGAACCAACCAACCACCTTCTGGGCAGGAACCGCTAATGCTTTTTTTGTTGGATTAGCCGTCTTCGGAACAGATCAGGAAATGATGCAACGGTTGCTGACGGTGGAAACGCGAAGAAAGAGTCAACAGACGATCTTTATGACCATCGCGGCAGGGTTTCCGGTCTTATGTCTTTATCTGGCGATCGGAACCGGCATCTATATTTTCTATCAGCAGCATCCACACATCCCCGCTCCCGATCAGGCCAAAGAAGTGCTGTCCCATTTCATACGCTATTCGCTGCCGGTCGGACTCAAAGGGCTGCTTTTGGCGGCGATCATTCTGGCCAGTATCGATTCACCGTTGAACTCCTTAACATCATCCTTTGTCTCAGACATCTACCGACCTGTTATTTGTCGAAGTGCAAGTGAAAAACATTATCTTCTGATTTCTCGATGCGGGATCATCGGTTTCGGCGTCCTGTTGGCCATCATCGCCTTGGCCTGCAGCCCGGTGGAAAATGTCCTATGGTTCGCTTTTCAGATATTTTCAGTAACCGGCGGTGCAACTCTCGGCGTTTTTCTGCTGGGGACGCTAACCAAAACAAAAGCCAACTATGCCAACCTCGCTGCGATGCTGATCAGTACCGCTGGCATGGCCACACTGCTTTTATTAAAACATTACGGCACAATCGAACTGGCGTGGAGTTGGCTGATCGTAATTGGGACCCTAACGACCATGCTCTTAAGCTATGCCTTCAGTAAGCTTTTTTCCCTTATGGGATTCAGTACTCAATGATACGGACGAAATGAAGATATGTTTTTTGACCGGATGGGGTTGGATTCGGGAAATCAAACGCTGGATTGAAGCCATTGACTTCGAATTTTGGCGATCAGGGTCAGGGTCTGCTCGGCCTGACGGCGAATCAGGGCGTCAGGATGTGTTACGCGCGCGTTCCACTTTCGATATTCTTCGTTCAACTGTTTCCGGAAAGACTCATCATCCATATCCGAGGTAATCCCCAGTAGCTGTGATGGCTCTTCAATCCGGCAGTCGGATGATAACAAGCGTTTCTGCGCAATACTTAAAAAACGATCATGCTGGATTTCGAGCATCTGCGAGGCCAAAAAAAGTTTTTCGAGATTTTCTCTGCTGACGACCCCGTCGAGGCCGGCTGTTTGCAGCGCAAGCTCTATCGCAAAAAAGCAATCCGCGTTTTTTCCGTAAGCCAATATAATGCCCGATGAATGCTGCATCGTCATGCCGGAAAAACGGCTCTGGACGGCCTCAATTGTCCCGGCTGCTTCGTCGGCGGACACAAACACATCGGCTTTCTGCCGGATCCATTCGGACCACAAATTTCTGACGCCCTCCGAATAAGGCGGCAAGCCAAGAACCATCGCCGACACTTCAACACAGGCCCCCAGCACCTCAAGTCGCCGGCCGTGAACCTCACGATATCCATCAGAGCAATAAACATAGTCAAGGGTCTTTTGGGCGGATACGATTTTTTTTCCGGATGCAATCTCTATCACCGTCGCACGAAACAGTAATTTTCGACGCCCCCGATACGCGAACCTGAGAATATGACATGGAAACTGTGCCACAGTAACCCATCGGGCCAAGACCGCGTTTTTATTCGGAACAATACCGTTATGTTGAATCGAATGAAACTCGGCGGTTCTCTCATCACGATACTGTTCATCGCTGCTGAGAACCTGATGCTGGCGGGACCGGCCTTCTGTAATATCCAGAATTTCAATCTGCACGACCGTATCGACATCGCCCTGCTCGGTCGGAATGCGTCCGAGAATCTGAACTCGGAAAAACTGATCCCGGCGAACCGGTTGAGATTCATCGGAAAATTGCTCCACACGACACGAGAATCGGAAACGGTCAAAGACCGAACCCCCCCGCCGTAAACATAAATACGCTAAAGAAAACAGATGCGGCAGACGCCCACGCAGCGGCGAAAACCACACCGCCGCCAAGACGAGCGGAAACAAACAAGCTGTTACAACAATCCAAATCATAGTCTCGGATACATCTTACTGAACCTTGACGGCGTCAAGCTCCTTAGCAGTCTGCTCTATATCTGTCTTTGTCATCTGGCCGCCCTGACCGGCGCAAAATTCCACTTCAAGCGTACGGCCCGACTGCTCATCCAAAAAGCGACAGTGCATTCGCTGGTTGGCATCATAGCTGTACTGTACATGAATGGGCTGATTCGCGGGCCGGTCGGCAGGCAGTTCAAAGACCTCCGTCGCAATCTTATTCACAAAATCAGGGTCTTCATCCTCGCCCTGCGTAATGGACACCTGCAGTTGGGTCTGGCCGTCAGCCATCGTGTAAAATGTCTGTGTGGCTTCACAGGGCAACGGCGTATTCTTTTGGAGGATGATCGAGTTGCGAATCACATGTTGACCGGTTTCTTCGTCCACAGGGGCACAGATCGTTCCATAGCTGTGATTGCAGACATCTTTGAGCTGAACCTCTTTGAGTCCGGTGACAATTCCGGCCGCGACTTTCCTGGAATCTTCCCGTATCAGCATCAATCCCGCGTGGATTGCCGCCCCCAGCGCAACACATTCATCGACATTAACAGCCACTTCCGGCTCAAAGCCAAACTTGGCCGCCAACTGCTGATGCACCACCGGCATTCTCGTACTGCCGCCGACTAAAAGAACTTTTTGGATGTCAGAAACCGTACTTTTCGCCTCTTCCAAGGCCACTTCGATCAGTATTTCCGTGCGAGCAATCAGCGGTTCGATGGCTTTTTCGTATTGCTGGCGGGTAATTTCAACACGCGCCGAACCGGCAGAGCCATACAGAATCTTTCGGACTGAATTTCGCCGCGAGAGTGTTTTCTTTACATCTTCGGCCTCATCTTCATATTTGGCGCGATCCTGCTCATTTTCAATCAGCTCCGCATTATGCTCGGCGCGGTAAGCATCCTCCAATAGTTCGATAATCTTCTTGTCGAAATCCACACCGCCCAATGCGTGATCGCCCTGGCTGCAGATAATATCCATCCGTTGGCCGTCAATGTCCAGGATCGTTACATCAAATGTTCCGCCGCCGAGGTCATAGACCATAACGCGACCGTTGACATTTTGAGTCGTCGCATAATACAGTGCCGCGGCAACAGGTTCATTCACAATGCCAATGACATTTAATCCGGCCAGCGTACCGGCGTCCATTGTTGCCTTTCGGCGAACCTCATCAAAATGAGCCGGTACCGAGATAACAACATCATTAATCGGACTTTCAATAGAACCGTCTTGTTTAATCTTCTTCAGGATCAGGCTGGAAATTTCCTGAGGCGTCCAGTCGCGTCCGTCGATACCTTTCTGCCAATCCAGGTCTCCCATGTGCCGTTTGATCCATCGCACCGCCCGTTCAGGGTTTAGCTGGCGACAATTGACAGCTTCGAGACCCACACGGATCGCACCGGCCTCTTCCTCCTCAAAATAAACGGCGGAAGGCGTAATGCGTTCCCCTTCGCTGTTGGGTACAATTTCCGGACGGCCAATGCCGTTAAGCCGGGCCAACGCTGAAAAAGTCGTTCCTAAATCGATTCCTGCTATTGTACTCATAATTCGATTCCTATTTAAGGTTGCTTTGACTCGTACAGTTTAACCTGTGCGCATCGGACAATTTTAACATCATCATCATTTACTAAATACTGATAGCCGGGACGCGCGACCTCGGCGATACAGCCGAGCAAATCAACATCCTCGGTAACGATTCTTTCCCGAACAGCTTCCGCATATTTTTCAAGCCCCCTGAATGGTATCTGTAAATCAGGGCCGAATTGTTCGATCCCGCTGGCCTCCAGCGCAAAAACAAGTTCATCCCGAATATCTTCGAGGTAAACCGATGCCTCAGCGTCCTGCTCCTGAAGACGCACTACGCGATCATCGATATTATCAATGGAGCGGATAATCCGCAGACAGAACCGTCGAATGATCATCCAGTCGTAACCATCCTGCAACTTGCGCATTTGATCCTGCTGCTGCGACGCAAACTGGCGAATGGCCGAAACCTCCTCGGTTAGTTCCGTCAATTCTTTGGTCAACGGCTCGGTCGTCATCAATGTGTCCAGCTCCGCCGCTCCATCGGGCTCAACCGCCCAGCCAAAATACGAATCTTTTTGCTTCTTTTTTTCGAGATTAAACATTGGCGACGTCGGCTTCATCGGAAGCTCTGTCGCTTTGGGGTCATCGGATTTTGATGAGCCGTCCTGAGTCGCTTTTGAGGAAGATCGGAAATAACCCCCACCCTCCTGCGTGGGTGAATCGTCGGCTTTTTGTTGCACGAGAGGTGTCTCAGTCGGCAGCGATTCTGCTATGCTTTCATTGGGAACCGAGATAGCTTCAATCTCCTCGGCCTGTAAATCGGTTATTTCAGCGTTTTTAAAGCGCTTTTTTATGATGTACAAGGCAAGCCATTTGGCCAGCCCGCCTGTCAGAATCAACCCGCCACCGGCCAGAAGAAATATCGAACCGATCAGAACCATCTCAGCCGTTGTTCGTTCGTTTCTGTAATCGTCTATTTCCTGCTGCCATCGGGGTCCATACATAACATCCGCTAATTCGTCCGGATAATGCGCCAAGCCCTTTTCCAGAGTTAGAAGATCGGCCCAAAGGCGGTCGGATTGGCCTTCGCCAAGCCGTTCCTGAATATCGCCGCCACCGTACAAACCGTATCCCCAGGGATTGTCGGCTTTTTCGTCAGCGGGCAAACCGGACCACTGTTCATACATTTTTAGATATTCCTGTGCCGCCGGATTATCGGCAACCTGTTGAGTCGCCAGGGCGATGCGATTTTGCATAGCGCTTTTTTGCGCATGCTGGATGCTTAGCCCGACAAGGCCCGGCAGCAGCAAGAACACCGCCCACACGATCCATGTTTTTTTAGTCATTGCACCGATACCTATCATCCCAAAAAACTTAACGATCCGTACTTGTAAAACTTAAGTTACTCTTGTGTTTCGGTCAAATTAACACAGAAAAAAACCATCCCTGCGGTAAATATCAAAAAGCAACCTATTCAAACAAACTGCAAGATGAGCCTGTTGAGGAGGTTACAACTTTTTCGCCCGATAATAACAGTCGTCGGGAAATGAATGATTTTATATCGAAATGACAAAAAGGCCGGAAAGGACCGATAACTCAGAAAGAGCCAAACTGGCATACATACTCTTCTATATAAAGCATTGTTCGCTTTCCTCCGGGGACGATGGACATCAATAAAAACCGGATTGCCGGAAAACAGTATTTGAATATAATTACAGCCCCCAACACCAACTTCGGCAGAAAGAGATTTTTCAGAAAAAATGTCGCATCGCTCTTGCTTTTGAAAGCAACCGCTAATTTTGTTGCGTAAATTGGTCGAAAACAGTAAGATACACCCATTAACAACCGTTAATCAAAGCAGTTAAAATGAGCAAAATGGAAAAAGACCCCTGTGATATAGCCCTTGAAAAGGCACGGGCTT
>QNBU01000027.1 GCA_003644215.1 Planctomycetota bacterium | reverse complement strand
TAGCCATAAATATCCTTGTCTGTTGGATCGCCTCGATCTTCTTCCCAAACAATCACGCCATTGCTGACAGCCGGATACCGCTGCGAATAAACACCTGAACCTACTGTTTGCACAGCCGTCCAAGTCTCAACATTGCGATAGTACACCTGAGGAACACCCGCCACCTCCACCCACGCTACGATCGCCCCGTCAATCGCCGGTTCGTATTGATGTGTCGATGCGGCGGAAACCGGCTGATTCGTGTTGGGGTCGCTGTCATAAACATAGATATTATCATAGGTGTCGTCGTAGCTGTCATCATAGCGATAAACCGTCAGGTTGCCGCTAATGTCGGGGAACTGTTGGTCAACACTGTCGTTGACAGGCATATTGGGTTCGGTCAATAATGTTCGCGAGGGCAGATCAAAGCTGTAAATATCCCGCTGGCTGTTTCGGTCATCCCGCCAGACGACCTTATTGCCGCTGACAACGGGGCCTATTTTGGTTATGCCGCTATCGGTGCAAATCTCAACCTCCTCAGAGTCGGCAAGCGAGTACCCGTAAATATGCGGATACGAACCAGTCCGCTTGTCCTGCCAGACAATCCAAGCACCATCGATGTCCGGGGCCTCCTGATCGCCTGTGGCATTACAGACAACGAACCGGTCAACCGTGTAGGCGGCTTGTGTGATTGAAGTGAACATTAAAATGACCATCATCAGTGTAAACAAAGTAACCTTTTTCATCGTTTTCTCCTCTCTAAAAAATAGAATTAGATTACAACCTCCGGCACCGGAGATTGCTTTTCGTATTTGTGTCCACGGATTTCATCTGCCAATCCTTTTTTTGTCCACAGATTCCACAGATTGTCACAGATTACTTAACTACGAAAAGCACGAAAGACACGAAAACAACACAACACTTAAAACTAAGAGCCAGAATCCGCGTGGGCATGGCCCACCCTACATACCACCTGTTTTTTAATCCGTGTAAATCCGCGAAATCCGTGGTTTCTACGCTTTGACAATCTTGCCGCGGCCGGTCTTGACATTGGCCGTAGCGTTTCGGGTATCGACCACGAGTTTGGCGTTTTTGACGATCCACTTGTAATCATAGTCGCTGTGATTGGTTGCGATCAGCACACAGTCATAGCTCTTGACCTTCGCTGCCGTCAGCGAAACGCTTTTCATCTTCAAATCATACTCCCGCATCTTATGCGTCTGCGGAAGATACGGGTCATTGTAATTGACCTTCGCCCCGCCTTCTTTCAGCAGTTCGATGAGCTCCAGCGACGGCGATTCACGAACATCATCAATATCGGGCTTATAGGCCAGCCCCAGCACCAGTACTTTCGAGCCGTTTAAGCTCTTCTTTTTGTCGTTGAGGGCTTCCATCACCTTATGAATCACAAAGTGCGGCATATCGGTATTGATCTCACCGGCCAGTTCGATAAAGCGGGTGGGGATGCCGTACTGCCGCGCCTTCCAGGTCAGATAGAACGGGTCAATCGGAATGCAGTGTCCGCCCAGACCCGGCCCCGGATAAAACGGCTGAAAACCAAACGGCTTGGTAGCGGCGGCGCGAATGACCTCCCATACATCGATCCCCATCCGGTCAAAGACGGTCTTTAGCTCATTGACCATCGCGATATTGATGCAGCGATAGACATTCTCGACAATCTTCGCCGACTCCGCCGCTTCCAGCGAGGAAACCGGAACCATCGTATCAATCGCAAAACTGTACAACTGACTTGCCAGATCTTTGCATTTCGGCGTCAAACCGCCGACAACCTTCGGAATCGTCTTGGTGGTAAAGTGCTTATTGCCCGGATCCTCCCGTTCCGGCGAATACGCCAGATAAAAATCCTTACCCGCTTTCAGGCCGGAGGCCTCGAGGATCGGCTTCATCAATTCGCGCGTCGTACCGGGCCAGGTTGTGCTTTCCAGTGAGATAAGCTGGCCCTTACGCAGATATTTGGCGATTGTATAACAGCTGATCTCCACAAACCGCATATCCGGCTCACGATTCTCGGTCAGCGGTGTCGGCACACAGATCAAAACCGCATCGACGCTTTTCATCCGGGCCATATTCGTCGTCGCACTGAACTTTTTAGAGGCCACCATCTGTTTAACCGAAGCATTCGAGACAGTCTTGAGGATACTCTTGCCGGAGTTGAGCTTTTTGACCTTTTTCTCGTCAATATCAAAACCGAGTACTTTCACACCGGCTTCGGCAAACTCCCGTGCCAGCGGCAGCCCCACATACCCTAAGCCCAGAATACCCACAACGGCCTTCTTCGCGTCAATCTTCTGCTGCAATGTCAATACCTTTTTAGCCATTTACTTACTCTCCATTTTTTGTTTTTTTGTCCACAGATTCCACAGATTGTCACAGATTACTTAACTACGAAAAGCACGAAAGACGCTAAAATAATTTAAAACTAAAAACTCTTTTTTACTTAAAAATCAGTGTAATCGGTGTAATCTGTGGACTGTCTGTTTTTTCTACATACTTGCATACTCGTATTCTTGTATACTTTTTTTTGCGTCTTTTGCTTCTATTTTATTGGTTGCGGCTTGACCGCCCTAAGTTAATTCGTGGCTAAATAAATCCCGTAAATCCTGTTAATCCTGTCTAAAAACATTTTCCGTGTCATTCCGTGTATTCCGTGGTTCATTCTTCGTTACGAAAGGAAATCCAAAATCGTCTTGACCACAAAATCCTGCATCTCATCGGTCAACTCCGGGTAAACCGGCAGGGCCATCACTTCGCTGGCCGCCTTTTCCGCTTCCGGACAAGTCCCAACCCCCTGCCCCAGATGTGCAAAGCATTCCTGCAGGTGCATCGGAACCGGGTAGTAGATATCGCAACCAATGTTATTCGTCTGCAAGTGCTTGACCACCTCATCCCGTCGCGGGACACGGATGACATATTGGTTATAAATCGAAACACAGTCATCCGAAATCACCGGCGTCTGAACCACCGTGCCTGTAAATTTCTTGTTGTAATAGCTTGCGTTCCTGCGGCGGCCCTGGGACCATTTGTCCAGATGCGGCAGCTTCACCAGCAGCGCCGCCGCCTGGATTGGATCCAGCCGGAAATTGCCGCCAATGCACTTATGATAGTATTTCGGCTCCATCCCGTGGTTTCGCATGATGAAAAGCTGATGATACAATTCTTCGTCATTGGTTACCACCATTCCGCCGTCGCCGATACCGCCGAGGTTCTTGCTTGGAAAGAAGCTAAAGCACCCGCAGGTTCCCATCTGTCCGGCCTTTTTGCCTTTATAGGCAGCCGAGATCGCCTGTGCCGCATCCTCGATCACCGCCAGCGACGATTGTCCGGCGATCTGCATGATCGGATCCATATCCGCCATCTGGCCGTAGAGGTGAACCGGCATAATCGCCTTGGTATTCTTGGTGATCGCCGCTTCGATCAGGGCGGGGTTGATGTTGTAGCTAACCGGGTCAATATCGACAAACACCGGTTTGGCCCCCACACGGGCAATACTGCCGGTGGTGGCAAAAAAGGTGAACGGCGTGGTAATCACTTCGTCGCCTTCGCCGATCCCCAAACTCATCAAACTGTTAATCAGTGCGTCAGTCCCGCTGGAAACGCCCACGGCGTATTTGCAATTGCACGCCTTAGCCACAGCGGCCTCCAACTCTTCGACCATCGGTCCGCCGATACAGCGCTGAGTGTCCAGCACTTCGTTGATCTTCTCTAAAACCTCATCCTTGATCGTCGCGTACTGCGCCTTTAAGTCTAACAAAGGTACCTGCATAAATCACACTCCATTTTATTTCAGCTATCAAATTATTTCTTTTTCATCGACATCAAGTATGCCGCAAACTTTAGAAAATAAGGCCTCCCCAAAATCCAAAACTTCCTTAACCTGCTCCTTGGGAGGCAAATCGACCGGTCCAGGATAGCGATCTTTTGCATGATATGCCGTAGCAATAGCCAGGATTCTAACATGATGCTCTTCGATTTGAATATGGCTGGTTACCAATTCATAAATCTCTATCAAGTTATGTGTCCTTTTTATCTCTCTGTTTTCATACGCCAAAAACGACTTTAGTATTTTTTCAATGGCTTGCTGCAAATCATTTGCAATGGTGTCTGTATAGTGATCCGCCGCATACAAAAGCCGTGCCGAACTCAAGTCATGGTAGCCCTTCTTTAACCATTCGATAGCGTTCTGTTTATTCGCCATAGATCACCTTGCCATTTTGCAATATATCTACCTTGTAAAAATAGTCCGCCCTGCTTTCCAGAAACGCTTGTGATGCGGACAAAATATCAAAGCCAATGTGATACTTGCGGATTAAGTCACGCAATCGCAGCATGGCGGTTGATTCATAATCCTTAATGTCGCTCTTTTCGGTATCTTTAACCAAAAACAGATCGATATCACTATCGGCAGTCGGACTGCCACAGGCATAAGAGCCAAACAGAATGATCTTTTCCGGCTCCAACGGCTTTAATCGCTCAACAATCTCATCCTGTACCTTTTTAATATCAACCATCTAATGAACTCCTTGGCTTTGTCCACAGATTACACAGATTTCCACAGATTATTCCAATTTCAAAACTCATAACCAAAAATTATTTTCTTTATGGTTAGTTTTTCCGTGTCATTCCGTGGTTAATTATAATCTTGTAAATCCCGTTAATCCTGTCTAAAAATAATCCGCGGAAATCCGCGAAATCCGTGGTTCCAAATCAACACCCATAAAACTCTCGATACCACGCAATGAACCGCTCCACCCCCTCGGCAACAGTCGTCGCGGGCTTGTAATCCAAATCCTCCACCAGATCACTCACATCCGCCCAGGTCGCCGGCACATCACCGGGTTGCAGGGGCATCATATTCTTCTCTGCCTGCTTGCCAAGGGCCTCTTCGATGGCTTTAATAAAATCCATCAGCTCAACCGGGCTGCTGTTACCGATGTTATAGATTTTGTACGGGGCCTTGGAGCAGGATGGATCGGGCGTTTTGCCGCTCCAGTCGGGCTTGCCCTTTGGCGGGCTGTCGATCACACGGATCACCCCTTTGACAATATCATCGACATAAGTAAAATCCCGCCGCATCTTGCCATAGTTAAACACATCAATCGGCTTATCCTCTAAGATCGCCTTGGTAAACAAAAACAGGGCCATATCCGGCCGCCCCCACGGCCCATAGACCGTAAAGAACCGCAGGCCCGTCGTCGGCAGGGAAAACAGGTGGCTGTAAGTGTGCGCCATCAGTTCATTGGACTTTTTACTCGCCGCGTATAAGCTCACCGGATGATCCACATTATTGCGGGTCGAAAACGGCATCGATTCGTTGAGGCCATAGACACTGGAGCTGCTCGCATAGGCCAGATGCTCAATACTGTGATGGCGGCAAACCTCTAAAATGTTTACAAACCCAACGATATTCGCATCAATATATGCCTGCGGGTTGATCAAGCTGTACCGCACACCCGCCTGGGCGGCCAGGTTGCAAACCCGGTCAAATTTCTGCTCAGCAAAAAGCGTCTCTAAGTTCTCTTTGTCTTCCAATTTAAGCTGAATAAACCGATAGTTGTCATGTTTATTGCTGGTGAGCAGTTTATTGTATTCAACCTGCCCCTTATCAATCCCCGTTTGGGCCAGGCGGCCGTATTTAATGCTCGGGTCGTAATAATCATTAACGCTATCGAGTCCCACCACCTCATCGCCCCGCGCAATCAGACGCTGCGCCAAATGAAATCCAATAAACCCCGCTGTTCCCGTTACTAGTATTTTCATCTTAATCCCCTGTTTTCTTATCCACAGATTGATACAGATTTCTTGCCACAGAGTTCACAGAGAACACCGGTTTTTTTCTCTGAAACCTCTGCGGTTTTTTATTAATCTTGTAAATCCTGTCAATCCCGCCTGAAAATCTTTTCTGTGTCATTCCGTGCTTTCCGTGGTTCCTTTTTTTAGTCCACGAACTACGAACTTCTTCCGATCGAGTGATACTCAATCCCCTGTTTGGTCACAAACGCCGGGCTGTATAAATTCCGCCCGTCAAAAACAATCGGTTTTTTCAGTTTTTCAGCAATCGACTCAAAGTCCGGCGTGCGAAACTCCTGCCAATCCGTAAGAACCACCAACGCGTCCGCTCCATCCAGAACACCATAGGCATTATCAACGGTGTCAATCTTCCCTTCCAACTCACCGCACCCGGCCTCCGGGTCAAACGCCGTAACGCCAATCCCCGCATCCAAAAATTTCTTGATGCAGTACAAGGCTGCCGATTCACGGGTATCATCGGTCCGGGCCTTAAACGCCAGTCCCCACACGCCCAGTTTAACGCCGCTTTGCCCCGCAAAGTAGTCCAGCACTTTCTGTGCAAATCGGTCATGCTGGGCGAAGTTGGCCGCCTGAACAGACTCAGCGATCGTCATCGGCACACCCTGCTGGTTGCCCATATGAATCAACGCGCGGACATCCTTAGGAAAACAACTCCCCCCATAGCCCACGCCAGCAAACAAAAAAGCATTCCCAATACGGCCATCGCTGCCAATTCCAGCCCGCACGCGCTCAATATCAGCCCCAAACGACTCGCATAATGCGCTCAGTTCATTCATAAACGAAATCCGCGTCGCCAGCATCGTATTAGCGGCGTACTTGGCCATTTCCGCACTGGCCGGATCCATAAACAAAATCCGACTGCTTTTTCGCATAAACGGCCCATACAGGACTTTCATAATCTCCATCACCGCCGGGTTGGTCGTGCCGATGATCACCCGGTCGGGCTTAAGAAAATCGTCCACCGCCGAACCCTCTTTCAAGAATTCTGGATTACTCACATAGTCAAACGGAACCTCGGTCTTGGAGGCGACCAGATCGCTGACGATTTTGTGTGTTCCAATCGGCACCGTACTCTTGGTCACGAGTATGCGATATTCCGTCATGGTTTTAGCGATTTTCTCAGCCACCCCGAGAACCGCTGAGATATCCGCCGAGCCATCCGGCGAACTTGGCGTTCCCACCCCGATAAAGATCACCAGCGAGTTATCCACCCCCTCTTTGAGGTCGGTCGTAAAGGTCAATCGCCCGGCCTGAACATTCTTCTTGACGATCTCCGCCAGCCCCGGCTCATAGATGGGGATAACTCCATTCCTGAGATTTTCTATCTTTTTTTCGTCGTTATCAACACAAACAACATGATTGCCGCCGTCGGCCAAGCACGCCGCCGCCACCAACCCAACATATCCAACACCAACTACCGCTATTTTCATCGAACTACCTTATTTAACATAACTTATTCAACAGAAGTAATTTACGGCAAAACAGAAGAGCGAAGAAAAAGATTATTTATCCTAAATCATTAAGGAATTCTACACTCCGTGCCCGTCGGTTGCGCCAAAAATTCAAACACCAACCTGCAAACACCTAAAACCAAAAGTCCCATATTTTTTCGTCCTTGCAATAAAACCATATCGCAAAAACGATTTTTTTATCAATTCAAGCACTCAAATGGAGTTAACCACTGTATTTATCGGCTATTCGTTACACCAGAATTAACAAGAGTTTGGAATAATAACAACCGATAACGCCCTATAATAAGCCGAAAAACCCTACTCCGAATAGCTGCAATAAGTCCTGTCATTTTCCCAAACAACCACTTTACACAGTTTAGCATTTTTCAGCTTTTTTTCCAGCTTTTGCCATGCCAAAAAGGATAAGTTCTCAACCGTCGGATTCAGCGATTCAAACTCCGCAACATCAACATTCAAGTTCTTATGATCCACCAGGTCCAAAAAATGCTCTTTTACATCCTTTTCGAATTCAGAATGCCAGCCATTTTTCTCGGTTCCTGTCGTTTTTTCCACCGAAACCTCAAGAACATAGTTGTGTCCGTGCCCGGCAGCATTAGCACACCTTCTAAAAACCTCGAAATTCGTCGTCTCGTCAAACTTATCGTTCCATAACTGATGCATCGCCGAAAATTCAAATTTTTCACTATAAATAAACATTTGCGCCTCACCTGATCCAATGGTAATCCGCCTAAACGGAGCCAACTCCAAAGAAAGCTGGGTTACAATTTTTGGCTGAAATGAATTCTCAATGACAGCCCACGATTTTTTTAATACTTCGGCCAAAGAAATCAATGTCGGTGTCTGCCGATCTTGAAAAGTTTCATAAATCATTTCTGCGAAAAGCGGAACCACATCCCGGCGAACCACACCATCAATCTCAGAAACATTCACCACAAACCCCGTGTCCAAATCCAACGGGCTGGCCAAATCCACCCACAAAGAAAAATAGAGTGCCAACCCCTCACCGCAGGGTTTAGACGCATAGGAGTTAAAACCCTGTACCTGACGAGCTGAAAAAGGATTCAGCGAAAAACGAACCTGTCGGGTAAGCGTGTGCATTATGATCGATCCACATGCATTAAGGTCAACACTTCAGATCGGCTGCGAGGGTCTTTCTTGAAAATGCCGCGCAGGGAGCTGGTAACCATCATCGCACCGGGCTTCTTAATCCCGCGAATCGTCATACAGCTATGCGACGCCTCCAGGATAACCGCAACACCCTTGGGATTGAGGTTGGTCATCAGAAAATCCGCAATCTGATCGGTCAACCGCTCCTGCACCTGTAATCGCCGAGCAAACGCGTCAACAATACGGGCCAGTTTGCTGACTCCCAAAACACGACCGTGCGGCAGATAGGCGAGATGGGCCTTGCCGATAAACGGCATCATGTGGTGTTCGCACACACTATAAAACGGGATGTCTCGCAACAGAACGATTTCATCGTATGTCTCGTGAAAAATACTGCTCAAATGTTCCGACGGATCATGCCGCATCCCATCCAGCAATTCGGCATACATCCGGCCCACACGCGCGGGCGTATCTTTCAGGCCCTCCCGGCTTGGATCCTCGCCCACAGCTTCAAGAATATCCAACACCGCCTTTTCGATTCGCTCTAAATCCACTTCTTTCATCGTCGCTATCCTTTTCTTTAACCACCGATTTTCTTTAACCATGAAGGTCAGGAAGGGCATGAAGAAAAATATATATAAAAAACTTCATGCCCTTCAGTTTCTTCATGGTAAAAATTCGTGTTCATTCGTGGTCCCTACACCGCTATTTGTAATTCATCGCGAACGCCGTCAACAATCGCACGCCAAAACCAATCGACCCGGGCGCGTCATTTTCACCGGCTCCCCAAACGCCCACTCCGGCC
>QNBU01000026.1 GCA_003644215.1 Planctomycetota bacterium | reverse complement strand
TTTTTGTGCAAACAGAGCCAGGGCCTTGGCGTCGATGCGGTCGGTTTTCGCGAGCCTGCCCAAGGCCGATGCAAACAAACGGGTACGCCTCGGGTTGACCACCGCGGTCGGCAAATCATTGGCCTGGAGCTCAGCTGCCAGCTGCGTTTCATAGCCACCGGTAGCTTCGATGACGATCAGTTTGACGCTCAGCTTTTTGAGTTTGACAATTAGCTTGGCAATGTCCTCCGCAGCCGAACCGGTTTGAAACGCGGTGTTGTCTGGCAGGATGTGAATGTCAAAATGATCTTTCGCTACGTCGATTCCAACAAAATAATTCGTGTCCATGGTGCATCCTTCCTTGCAAATGCGGGTTCAGCTATTACACTGTCCCTAGCGACTGTACGGATTGAACAATGAAGGCTGCGGCGGATCCAGCTTCGGGTCGGGCTTTTCGCCCAAGGGGTTAACGATCTCGCCGCAGCCGGCATTGCTCTGGTTCGCCAAAGCAATGCCACACAAATACATCCTACCATCAATCAGCAGCCAAAAATATAAGATACAAGGGGTTATTGGCAAAAACGCTACGGCCGCTCCTATAGTCGGCAACATATACCTTACGGCCCTTCTCCAAATAAAGCGCCTTAGGTAGCGGTGTTACACAAAGTGCATCACCAAGATGAGAGCCGCCCGGGGGGCCCAGTATAATAGGACA
The DNA here is from genome assembly GCA_003644215.1 of Planctomycetota bacterium. GTDB lineage: Bacteria > Planctomycetota > Phycisphaerae > Sedimentisphaerales > Anaerohalosphaeraceae > 4572-13. The sequence continues at coordinate 8,504 of QNBU01000026.1, read as the reverse complement.
ATCGGGTTCACTTGAATCCATCATTGTTTCATGCGACCTGTTTGATTTGCTGGCTCTGACTTGTTGGGGACTATATAATACATATTAATTATTTTTTAATCCGCCTTCCGCGACATCCACGACAATCAGGTGTTTGTTTCTTTTCCTGGATTAATATCTGCCGGCGACTGATGCGACCAGACGCAATTTTGTTTTTTCGGGATTGAGTGTTTCGCATATTAAATCAGATATTTCCCACGATATTTATTCATATCGTTCTTTGGCAGAAGGCCGGTCTATACCGCGGCCCTGTCTGTCCCATGAGGGATTTTTGAAATGTTTGCAGCAATTCAATTTTACATCCGACAAAAGCGTTATCTGCTCGTGGAGCAAAAACGCTCTCGTCTCCAATATGTATGACGCAAAAATCGCGAAAATGGGAACCTCTATTTTTGCTTTTTTGCCAAAAATTTTTAACTAAGCTCTAAAAGTGTGGTTTTTGTTACGCACATTGCCTTCATATCCAACGCTTATCGCTCATTGAAAGAGGCAATTTTGTCGATTGCCAAATAGTTAGAGATATCCTTCATTTTCCAATTCAAGTCTATTTGCGACAATTGTCTTTTACTGGCCTAATTGATACTGGGTTACCGCGGTGCGAACCAAAAAATAGCTCAGCGACGCTACTACTACAGCCACCATTAGGCTACCGACCCATAGCGGAAGAAAAAGTCCTTCGGCCAGTGACCTGGCGGTTTGCGTTTTTTCAATTCCGCTGTCTTTAAGATTGAGCATATTTCCTATGAATTGATAGAATGTGCTCGAACGGCAATCCTTGCGAAGCAACCAACAGCCTACGGTATAGTTGAACAAAAAAATCGGAATGGCCGTCAGTGCGTTGGTTATCCATACAAAGGTTAAACTCAGCGTTTTATTTGCCCGAAACGCCATGGCCAGTCCGCCGGCCAGGATCATCTGCATTCCCAATGTCGGCGTCATGGCGACAAACAGGCCTATCGCCACTCCAAGTGCCGCCCTATGCGGCGAGCTATCTGCCGTGAGGATTCGATGGATCAGGCCTTCCTTTTTTCTTTTGGTCTCGGTCTTTACGCTCATATTCGTCTCTTGCCAGCCGGTTCAAAACTCCTGAAGCAAACTCAAAAACTTTCGATCCAGTTTGTGGCCGTACCAATCTTCGTATTCAACATCTTTCCTGTTGGAATCGAGAATTCCGAAATCTCCCCGAAAATTCCACAACGCATATCCGATCCCCGCAGCTGTCAGAATCTCCAGCACATCTCTAAACCAGCTAAGTGCAATTTTGTGAGGCGTATGGCAATAGGCTCCGCCCTCGCCGCAGTGTACGCCTATTCCTTGACGCGCCAGGTTAATCCACGGGGCATAGAAGTTTTCAAGATCGCTTCGATTCCATGTTTTGAATAGCTCCCAGCCGTTCGGCCAGGCCGGTTTTGGGAAATACTCGCCAAACACCCACGAGGCCTTGTAATGGCTCACACCGATCGGCGAATATGCTCGACAGCTTTGAGCTACGCCAAGACAAGACAATTCCGGGCAAGCCTCACGGCCCCATGTAACACCATCAACGATAATCAATCTGTCCGGATCATATTTACGAATGGCGTCAGCGGCCAACCGGATAACCCAGGCATGGTTTTGGCGCGTCATGCCCATAAGGCCGGGCATCGGCGGTTCGTTAACCAGGTTGAAACTAAGTCGTTTCGATGGCACATGGCTATAGCGTTTTGCAAAGACCTCCCAGTGGAAGCAAAAGGCCTGTTGGGCTCTCCGATCCGTCCAGAGATTAAAGGGTTCCGCCGTTTCATAATTTACGGAGTAACCCGGTGCCCGATGAAAGTTCAGGCAAACATGCAATCCGTAGCGTTTGCCCAACTCTATTGCGCGATCGATTTTCTCCAGTGTAGGCTCATGAATTTTGTAGGCATCGCCGTCTTCAATCCAGAGCAAATAGCACAGGGGCAATCGCACAAAATCAAAACCCCAATCTGCAATCCAGCGAAAATCATCTTCATTCCAATCACCCCTACCACTGAGGCTGGACATCTCGGGAAGATTAAACCCTCGCCAGCGGGGGATGCTTTTCTGCATTGGTTCTGACATCAAGGGGCGACTTTTTCTGTTTTCTTCGGCGGCTTGGCCAGCCGTTTCTGCGAGGCGATGAAGGTGTTTATTACCGGGCTGTCAGGTGCGATTTTATGGGCTTTTTGTGCCCATTGCGTGGCGTCTTCATTTTTTTTTCGTGCCGCCGCAGTGAGCCCCTTTAGATACAACGCATAGGAACGAATATCTTGCGGCACGGATTCGTCCACAAGACTTTCCAGCAATTTTTTAGCCGACTTGTCATTGCCAACGGCGTAATAGGCCCTTGCAGCTAAATACTGAACCACCTGTGATTCAGTATTACTCTTATCAATATCAATGCCAATGTCTGCGACGGAGCGGATGGGTTTTGCAGTTGAGAGGTTCAGCGGCAGGGCGTTTTTCTCCTCCATGGCGGCAAAGCTCATGGCTGCCGATAGTTTGCATCGCGATTTTTTCTGGAAGTCATCGGCCAGTCCGGCATAAATAACGGACGGGGTCAACATTTGCGTCTCAGTTTTTTTATTGGAAGCCTTACCCCGCAGATTTCCGATTGGCTGGGGAGATAGCTCGCACATCCTTTGGACCAACCCTTTTATCGTTTCGATACGCTGTTGGTGGGTTAGGGCGGCATCAAAACATTTTTCGCCGTCAAGAGCCTGTATTGCATCCTCACAGCGGTTCTGTCGGGCCAAAGATGTTACATAATGATCCGCTAAAGCGAAGGAGACAACCGTGTCCGGGTGTTCGTCGATGATCTGCACCAGCAGCTTATCCCTGCCGGGGCCTTCCTTGACATCGGCCAGTCTCAACCTGACTGCTTCGAGTCCGAGTTCCGTATCGGCGCGTAACTTTATAATATTGTCCAGAGCACGATTAACGCTGTTATGCTTGCCTCGTTTGTCTAAAGCCAGGACATATTGATTAAGTAGTTTTTTCTTCGTTTTAATGTCGGCCGATTGCACAATAAGCTCTTGATAAAAATCCACCCATATAGTGTCAGCCTTTTTGTCTTTTGGGAACTTTTTATCAAACAGATGTTTCTCCAATCTTCCGCGTGATTTTTGAGGAATATTGCCGTCCAACAACATCTCTATCATCTCTGTCGAGAAAATGTTTCTTGGCAGGCCAAAGAGTCTCCCTACAATTCGGTCGGCCTCGTCCGGATTGGCGTTAAGCTCATTCTCATAGAGCGACAGCCAATCGTTTTTCGGCATCTTGCGGGCATTGAGCAAAACGCCGCCCCTAACCAATTCTAAAAGTTGTCGCGTCGAATATGTACCAGCCAGGCGATTGTCCGCCTGTTTTCCCTTGGCAGATTTGTCGTCGGCCCGAGCTTCTTTCTTGATCTCCGCGATATGCTTGTCGTATGCAGCTATAAGCTGATGCGTATATTTGACTGCCTTTTCCGTGTCATCCTCAGCAACAAACTGCGATATCTGGTCAAAATACTCGCCCAGATTGGATCCTTTATCCGCAAATTTGAAACCAACGGCCGCGGCGGCTGCAAACATGGCCGTTGCAGTTATCACGGCACCGAGACTAACCGGAAAGATAGTCTTTGCGTTCATCATGCGGGATGTCCATCTTTTCCATGTCGAGATGGCTTTGGATAATTTAGTATGTTCCGACATTTTGAAGCTCCTTGTTCTTAGTAGTTATTGTGAAAGTACTCTAACCTTCGGGATTATTTGAAGAATCGCCACTCTGGGCCTTTCTTTTAATGGCGTCATAAACTTCCTTGCGATGGATCGGGATATCTACCGGAGCGTCTATGCCTATAGTAACCTTCGTTCCTCGAATGTCGGCGACGGTAATTTGGATATCGTCGCCGATCATGATCCTTCCGTTATGCCGCCTTGAGAGCAGTAACATTTTCATCGACTCCCTTCTTCGCCGCTAAACGCAAGCGGCCTGATAAATGGTGCAGTATAAGTATCTCCACAAGCATTAGAATGTGTCCCAGCAACGAATGGGGCGCAGCGGCGGAGAGCTTTTCCAGGTCGTAATGTACAAATGTCGAACTTGTAAATATCCGCAAGGTGTTAAATCCGACGGCCATTCCAATGGCACAGATAAAAAGCAGTGCTTTTTTCGATAACATCAGCTTTGGGTCGGCTCCATAGAGCAATGCCAGGACGGCCATGCCCATCAGCGATCTGAAGCCGCTGCATTCCTCGGCTATGAAGATATGAGTCTGTCCGCCTGAAGAGGCGATTCCCTGGACCCACGGCAAAATAAGCATATGGCCGTCTTTGACGTAATCCCAGGACAACGCAAACTTACAATAAACAAAGGTCATCCATGAGCCGTAATCCTGCAAGCGTACAATTATGAATTTATTAACACCACCCGGCAAACCTGGGCATATCAACAGAAATATCAAACTCGGTAGGATTACGCGAATCCACCTTTTGCCGCCGAGGCAAAAAAACAGAAACGCCGATGCGAATACGTAAAAATAATGGCTAGCGAAGGCTGACTGCCAGGGCCATATCCACAAGACGACAAACGGCAAACATCCGATTATCCACCAGGTTGCCCTGCCGCTTGTGGGCGTCGGCCTTATCAGGCTTCGCCTCTTAACAATTGCCACCGCGGCAAATGCAATGCCCAAAAGATACAACTGGGGCATCATGTGATTATCGTTCCATCGCTCCAGTGTATCTGGAAAAGTTAGAGGGATTTTCGTCCAGCCTATCATCGCCAGGCAGGTCGCGCCGCAGAATCGCCAAGCGATAGCGGGCGTTTTTTGGCCATCGTCCGGAATGTTCAGACTGATCGTAATAGCTGTATCCTTTCAGCTGTGTGGAGATGAACTCAAATCAAATTTTAAAAACGCCCCGTAAAAAAACTAATGGGGTGGGCCGCGGTGACGGGGCCAGGATTCAAAAATCCCGAGGGGCTCGTTCTTTTCACCTCCAATGGGTTTAACGAACTTCCTTGGGTTGTTTTGACCCCAATCACCGCAGCCGGGGACCCCCTGGGCAAATCAGCCCTCCGCAATCTCGCCGAGGGGCGACGGCGAGTGGGGGTAGATGTGGGCCGATTCGGGGAGTCGCTTATAAAACCGCTATGCAGATATTCTATTAACGCTCGTTGACGAATATGCCGTTCCTCTCGGCAATGTCGTTTACAAATCGCAGAGCGCAAGACAACCCCATCTTTGCGGTAGCACCTATCTGGCCAGTGTCAACATTCAACCCAGCGATTCTTATATGCTTGCCGCCCGGAGTTCGACGGCGTTTTTCAAGGTCATATTGACGCCGCTTAACGGGATCGATGAGTACTTCGTATGCCTCACGAAGAAGCCGGAATTTTTCCTCGGCTTGTTCCGCCTCTTCGGCATTGCCGCCGCAACGGTCCGGATGATGCTTCAGGGCCAATTTGCGAAAGACTTTTTTTATATGATCGCCGGGGGCATCCGGATCGACGCCGAGCAGCTCGTAATAGTCCATGTTTCTCACGGAAGGTTCTCAGGATAGCATTTTTATCAAATACACCGCCAGCCCCACGCACAGAGAGCTTAGACCAGTCAATACAAACATGATTGCCCAGGATGGCCTGCCCGAAAAACGCTCTGAAACTCTCTCAAGTCTCCTGGAAAACTCATCGTGCAGACGATCCATCCGAGCCAGGAGTTTCTGTTGCGTCTCGTCGAACCGCTCGAACATCTCGTCGATTGTCTTTGACAATTCCATTATACGTTTTTCGTTTGCCTCGATCTTGGCCTTGTTGGCCGCACCTACATGACATTCGCCGTTACTCATCGATATTTGGCTCTCCGGTTGAAATTATCATAATGATTACATAATTGCCGCATTGCCGAATATCCGTCAAACGGTTTAATGATAATACTCTACATGTTGTCAGGAGTATCTTTCACACATCGCTTTACATATGTCAACAGGCTTCGCGCTTGTGCTGCGGACAACCTGTATCACATTTCGATTTACGGCCAGAAGAATTTGAATAGCATCTGTCAAATAGTTGCATCTTAAATTTACGAAGTTCTCGTAGTATGAAAAATTCCTCATCTTTGATAACGGGAACGCTGCCCGTGCAGGTCTCCATCCACTGCCTAAGCTCGATCAGAGCCTTGTAAATTTTAGTCCAAGACTGTGCTTCAGCTATGGCTAGAGCCTCGCAAAACTTCGCCGGAGATTGCTCGAGTTCCTCTTGCTGAACTGTACTCGACAACACCTCTCCACCCAGGCGGGGGCAAGAATATTCCGATACGGTAAATTTATCGTCTTTCTCTAAAACATAACCAAGCCGGATAGTCAACCAAGCTTGGGTGTTGCTGTCAGCAACATCAACGCAACGGTCTGTATGACAACAATCTTTCGGATATTTCTTCACAAATTGAAGGTAGTAACACTTCTTGCCGGCAATGTTTTTTTTGGTCAGTATCGCCTCTGTCATAGGAAACTCCTCTCTATATGTAAATAGTGCACGATTTAATTCGCCTTTTCCGCCAATGCCTTGGCTGCAAGATGATCCTGACTGATCCTTGGGGCTGCTTCAACACGATTAAGAAACGAGCGGAGCTGCACATCCGAATCGGCCATGCCGAGAATCCATTTCCAATCCTCGCCAAGCAATTCGCGATGAGCCTCCTCGGCAACCATTGATGCGTTAATATCGGAGTCCGGTCTTTTTAGGCATTGCGAGACAAGAACGGCTAGTATGTCGTCGCGGCTGATGTTTTTTTTGACAGCTTCAACGGAGTATGTACCGTCGGCGACGATTTTTGCTCCGTCTGCTTTATGTACAAATGGCAGATACACCATTCGCGGCGAGGGCATCTCCAAAAACTCATACAGGGTCTTATAAGTTGAAGCCCTGGCCAACTGATCGGCGCCGCGGATTATATGCGTAATCTCCAATGCCGCGTCTATGACGCAATTTTTCAGGTAATACGACATACCCGTATATAAGGCGTTTAAATGCGTCGGATACAGGCAAGGGGTGGCAAGCGTCTGGCAGGGTATGCCGCGCATCGGCTTTGCCTGCGATGGCGACTCATAGGGATATGAATAATTACTGACTACCTCGGCAAACTCTACTCCAAGCCAGGCGGCGTCTTCAATAATCCATTTTGCCTTTTCTGCAAGCCCCTCGGTAGCGGCGCCATGGGCCAGGCTGGTTAGATCGTCAAGTACCAAAACAATGTCCGCTTGATGACCGGCACTGCGCGCCTGTTTGATCAGGCAATCCATTATGATCAACAGCCATGCGTGCCCCAGGTGGAGTCGACCGCTGGGCGTCGGCATAAACTTAAAACGAATAATTTGTCTGGATCGAGTTATTGGAAATTCCCCTGCCGCCATATTCATATCAAAATCCCTGTACCGAAAATATTTGAAAATTTGTCCAAAACCCAAAGACGACCGAAAACTATCCGGACATCGTTACTTTGGTTTTTTTATCTTGTTTACGAGTTTTGCGTTGATCCATGAACCGTCGCTCGACGTCCACGGAGCTGCGGGGTAAAGTTTGACCCGCACGCAATCGCCCTTGGCAACGACGGCCCAGACTTTTTCGCAACTGGTCGCTATCTGAATTTCGTCACTGTCGGTGTGTAATTCGATTGCGAAAGTTTCGGACTTTGAATTTTCGGAATCGCTGCCGCCAAACGAGCGGATATCCGCAATCGTCGCGACCAGTTCTTTCGAAAACAAATAGCCGTACATCCTCGCTGGACCAAGGGCGTATCCGACTACTCCAACCAGAATTGCCAAAACCACTATCAGTTTGAATCCGCGGAAAATTCCGTTCATCGCAATAGCCTTTCCGTCACTTAAAGTTTATTCCTGCTGAAAATTGTCCGATTCCTTTTCGCTTAGAATCGCCAAACGAGGTTGCATATCCAGGCCCAACAGTTTGGGTATGCTGTTGACGCTCTTTTCGGTTTCGACGGTGGCACTAAGTTCCATCAGAGCCTCGTGGGCCTGCTGAAACGTATCGCCATCCGGTTCGTTTAGCGCGCGATACAGCAAATCCTGCACTGCCAGCTTTCGGTATTCTTCCCGCAAGACAGCCAATTGTCGGGATTGTAGTTGCTCCGTCTGACGCAGGGCTTCGAGCGTAGTTTCACACCACGCACGGGTCTCCTCGTCATCGCAACGGTGCTGAAGTTCGTACTCCATCGCTATACGCTGATAGACCGTTTTGTTCAGCTTGATCCCAGCCTCTTTCAACGTACGCTGGGCCTTTTCGCGAGGCTCCTCCTCCAGGAAGTAGTCCTTTGCGGTCTTAAGGAGACTTTTGAAACGGCGGCGAATATCTCGCTTTTTCATTCCGGCCTACTTTGTCAGGAGTTTGGTCTTGTTGGACTTGGCGGACATCAGATGGCCGCGGACCTGGGCATTGACGGCATAGGCCTGTGCCCGGACTTTCTTGAT